>NZ_OZ060394.1:95810-209344 GCF_964059095.1 Buchnera aphidicola (Chaetosiphella stipae setosa) | reverse complement strand
TTTTTTTTTTGTATTTTTTTTTTAGATTTTCTTTTTTTTTAAATGTAAATAAGAAAAAATAATATAAAAAAATTTTATTTTTAAGATATTTTAACTTTTAAATTTAAAAAATAAAGAAATGAAAAAGATAGGATAAAAAAATTTTTCGGTGCGAACGGGGCTCGAACCCGTGACCTCCGGCGTGACAGGCCGATATTCTAACCAACTGAACTACCGCACCAATATTTTTTAAAACATTTTTTAAGTTAATTATACTATAATAAAAGAAAAAAACAATATTTTATTTAAAAATTTTCAATTTTCCATAAACATTTAAATTTTTTTTTCATATTTTTCAAATATTTTATATGCAAAATATTTTCTTGAAGATTATTTTTTTGAATATATATATTTTGAGATCTTTGCTTTTTATTTTCTTTTAAAAAAGAGTTTTTTGTTGGTTTCATGAAAAAAAAAGATTGTTGAGAAGACGTCATAAACAAATAAACATTAGCTAATAATTTTGCATCTATAATTGCACTGTGTAATTCTCTATTACAATGAATTTTATAACGCTTACATAACGCATCTAAGTTATTCTTTTTTCCTGGAAAAATACTTCTTGATAACTTAAGTGTATCTAAAATTTTGCAGTACTTGGATATTGCAGAAACATTTTTTTTTAATAGACTAAGTTCATAATTTATAAAACCTAAATCAAATTTTGAATTATGAATAATTAATTCAGAACCTTTAATATAATTAAGAAAATCTTGATAAATTTCAAAAAATTTCGGTTTATCGATAAGAAATTCATCTGATATCCCATGAATTTTATAAGCTTCTTGATCTATTAATCGATTTGGTTGTAAATAAACATGAAAAAAGTTTTTTGTAATTTTACGATTAATAATTTCTACTGCTCCAATTTCTATAATACGATGACCTAAATATACTGGACCAGAAGAAGAATTCATTCCTGTAGTTTCAGTATCTAGTACTACTTGACGAAAATTTTTGTTCATCTTTATCAAAATAAAAAGTTTAAAAATAAATTATAAATGAGAAATAAAAAAATGAAAAATAAAATTACTATTTTTGCAGATGGTTCATGTTTAGGAAATCCAGGGCCAGGAGGTTATTGTACAATTATCGAATATAAAAAATATAGAAAAAAATTTAGTTCTGGATTTTTTTTAACAACTAATAATAGAATGGAATTAATGAGTGTAATAATTGGTATAGAAAAAATTAAAATCTCTTCTAATATTAAAATACAAACAGATAGTAAATATGTATATTATGGAATCACAAAATGGATGAAAAATTGGAAAAAAAATAATTGGAATACAAAAAACAAAAAAAAAATAAAAAATGTAGATTTATGGATCAGATTAAATAAAATTATTAAAAAACATAAACATATTAAATGGATTTGGATTAAAAGTCATTCGGGAAATTTTGAAAATGAATTATGTGATGAATATGCAAAAAAAGCAGCACAAAAACCAACTAAAACAGATAAAACATATATTAAAGAAAAAGGAAAATTATTATGATTTTAATAAAAAATATAAAAATATTTAATGATAATTTAGTATGGATAATTTATAAAAACAAAAAATGTATTATTATTGATCCAGGACTTGCAAAACCCATTATACAAAAATTAGAAAAAAAAAGAATAATACCTATTTATATTTTTATTACTCATATGCATTTCGATCATATTCATGGAATTTCAAAATTAATAAATCATTATCCAAATATAAAAATATTTACACCAAAAAAAATAAAAAATATTCATAAAAAACATCAAAAAATTATAAAAAAAAGCAAAAAAATATTTATTTTTAATAAATTATTTTATATTTTTTTTACACCAGGACACACTACACATGATTTATCCTATTATTTTGATCAATATCTTTTTTGTGGAGATATTTTATTTTCTGGAGGATGTGGAAATACGAAAGACGGATGTTCAAAAAATTTATATAAATCTTTAAAAAAGATTCAGAAATTTCCAAAAAAAACAGTTTTTTTTAATTCACATGAATATACTATAAATAATTTAAATTTTTTTCAAAAGATATATAAAAAAGATCAATTCATTCAAGATTATTTAAATTTTTTACAAAAAAAATCTAAAAACATTATAAATTATAGTTCTCTTGAAAACGAAAAAAAAATTAATTTATTTTTTAGAATTAATGAAAAAAAAATAAAACAAATGATTAATTATTGGTATTGTTCTGAAACAAAAATTGAATATTTTTGTAATTTAAGAAAAATAAAAGATCAATATTAATAATGGAGCTAAGCGGGATCGAACCGCTGACCTCCTGCGTGCAAAGCAGGCGCTCTCCCTGCTGAGCTATAGCCCCTAAAATTTTATGAAAATAAAAATTTTTAAGATAAAGGTGTTTTTTTATAGGCCTGAGCGGATTTGAACCACCGACCTCACCCTTATCAGGGGTGCGCTCTAACCAAACTGAGCTACAAGCCTTTGTGTAAAAAAAGCTTAAATATCAGAAAATTTGTGTGGGCACTTTACAAATTTTATAAAGTGACTTTTAAGGAGGTGATCCAACCGCAGGTTCCCCTACGGTTACCTTGTTACGACTTCACCCCAGTCATGAATCACAAAGTGGTAAGCGTCCTTCGCTAAAAAAAACGATTAAACAACTTGCTTCTTTTGCAATCCACTCCCATGGTGTGACGGGCGGTGTGTACAAGGCCCGGGAACGTATTCACCGTGGCATTCTGATCCACGATTACTAGCGATTCCGACTTCATAGAGTCGAGTTGCAGACTCCAATCCGAACTACGACGTACTTTATGAGGTTTGCCTATCTTTGCAGAGTCGCTTCTCTTTGTATACGCCATTGTAGCACGTGTGTAGCCCTGGTCGTAAGGGCCATGATGACTTGACGTCGTCCCCACCTTCCTCCGGTTTATAACCGGCGGTTTCCCCTGAGTTCCCGGCCGAACCGCTGGCAACAGAGGACAAGGGTTGCGCTCGTTGCGGGACTTAACCCAACATTTCACAACACGAGCTGACGACAGCCATGCAGCACCTGTCTCATAGTTCCCGAAGGCACTTTCTTATCTCTAAGAAATTCTATGGATGTCAAGACCAGGTAAGGTTCTTCGCGTTGCATCGAATTAAACCACATGCTCCACCGCTTGTGCGGGCCCCCGTCAATTCATTTGAGTTTTAGCCTTGCGGCCGTACTCCCCAGGCGGTCGACTTAACGCGTTAGCTTCGGAAGTCATTCCTCTAAGGGAACAACCTCCAAGTCGACATCGTTTACAGCATGGACTACCAGGGTATCTAATCCTGTTTGCTCCCCACGCTTTCGCACCTCAGCGTCAGTATTCGTCCAGGAGGCCGCCTTCGCCACTGGTATTCCTCCAGATATCTACGCATTTCACCGCTACACCTAGAATTCTACCTCCCTCTACGATACTCTAGTTTTTCAGTTTCAAATGCAATTCCTAGGTTAAGCCTAGGGATTTCACATCTGACTTAAAAAACAACCTACGTGCTCTTTACGCCCAGTAATTCTGATTAACGCTCGCACCCTCCGTATTACCGCGGCTGCTGGCACGGAGTTAGCCGGTGCTTCTTTTTTAGGTAACGTCAAAAAATGCATGTATTATATACATTTCTTTCCTCCCTAACGAAAGTACTTTACAACCCTAAGGCCTTCTTCATACACGCGGCATAGCTGCATCAGGCTTTCGCCCATTGTGCAATATTCCCCACTGCTGCCTCCCGTAGGAGTCTGGACCGTGTCTCAGTTCCAGTGTGGCTGATCGTCCTCTCAGACCAGCTAGAGATCGTTGCCATGGTAAGCCTTTACCTTACCATCTAGCTAATCTCATCTGGGTTCATCCAAAAACGTAAGGTTCATTCTTTTCCGAAGAAAAAAATAAATCCCCTACTTTAGTTTTTCAACATTATGCGGTATTAGCTACCGTTTCCAGTAGTTGTCCCCCTTTCTTGGGTAGATCCCCAGATATTACTCACCCGTTTGCCGCTCGCCGACAAGAAAAAAATAAATTTCTTTCTTTCGCTGCCGCTCGACTTGCATGTGTTAAGCTTGCCGCCAGCGTTCAATCTGAGCCATGATCAAACTCTTCATTTTTTAAAACTTTAAAAAACTAAATTAATTCTTAATAAATCATTTTTGCACTTAAATTTTTCTGTGCCCACACAAATTTTCTGATATATTTTAAAAGAACATTACTAATTAAAGTTTTTTTATAATAAATGATATTTCAAAAAATGTCAAATATATTTTCTTAATTTTTATCAAAAGTTAATATTTTAAAATATATAATATAAAATAAATAAAAATATATTATTTATTTATAAATATATAAATTTTATATAAGGTTAAAACATGACAATTCAATCTAAATTAATAAAAGAAATTAAGAATAGCTTAAAAAAAAATAAAATCAAAATTAATACACCAATTATTATTCAAAAAAACAAATTTAAAAAAAAAGGACATTTTCAAGTAAATAATTTATTTCAAATATCTCATGAATGCAAAATAAATTATTTTACTTTAGCAAAAAAAATTATTAACAAAATAAATCTAAATAAAATTATAAAAAGCATAAATTTTTCTAAACCATGCTTTATAAATATTTTTTTAAATCCAAGATGGATCGAAAAAAAAATAGAAAAAAAAGTGAAAAAAAAAATAATTTTTAAAAAAAATAATAAAAAAGTCGTAATCGACTATTCTTCACCAAATGTAGCAAAATCAATGCACGTTGGACATTTACGATCTACTGTTATTGGAGATGCTATGGCAAGAATAATGGAATTCTCAGGATATAATGTTATTCGATCAAATCATATCGGAGATTGGGGAAATCAATTTGGAATGTTAATTGCTTATTTGAAAAAAAAAAAAATAAATCATATAAAAAATATATCAATACAAAAAATTGAAAAAATATATCGTCAAGCAAAAAAAAAATCATTAAAAAATAAAAAATTTTTAAAAAAAACAGAAAAATATACATCAAAATTACAAAAAAATTCTACATATTACAATAATATTTGGAAAAAAGTCGTTCAATTAACACTTCGAGAAAACAAAATAATATATCAATTACTTAATATTAGTTTACAAGATAAAAATATTTTTGGAGAAAGTTTCTATAAAGAAATAGTTAAAAAAATTGTTCCAGATTTAATTCAAAGAAAAATTGCAAGAGTAAAAAATAAAAATGTTATTGTTTTTTTAAAAGATTTTAAAAATAGAAAAGGAGAAAAAATGGGAATTATTCTTCAAAAAAAAAGTGGTGCATTTTTATATTCAGCAACAGATATTGCTTGTATGAAATATAGATGTAAAACACTAAAAGCAGATATAATATTATACTATATTGATTCTCGTCAAAAACAATATCTGCAACAAATATATAAAATTGCTAAAATAGCTGGATATACTACCAAAAAAACTATCATTCAACACCATATGTTCGGAATGGTGTTGTCTAAAAATAAACATCCATTTCAAACACGTTCAGGTAATACTATTAAGTTAATCGATCTTATTAATCAATCTATTAAAAAAGCAAAAAAAATTATCTTAAAAAAAAATGAGAACATTGAATACACTACATTATTAAAGTTATCTAAAATAATTGGAATAGGAGCATTAAAATATGCAGACCTATCTAAAAATAGAAAAAAAAACTATGTTTTTGATTGGAAAAAAATGCTTTCTTTTGAAGGAAATACTTCTTTATACATACAATATACATATATAAGAATCTATTCTATACTCAAAAAGTATAAAAAAAAAATCTCTCATTTAAATAATAAATTCATGATTTCAAATAATTATGAATTATTTCTATCAATAGAAATATTACAATTTAAAGAAACTATATTAAAAACAGTAAAAAATGGACAACCTCATTTACTATGTAAATATATTTATAAACTTGCATCAAAGTATTCAAAATTTTATGAAAAATATAATATTTTAAATAATAAAAACAAAAAAATACGCAATAGTCAATTACAAATGTCGTTCTTAATTGCTAAAATTTTAAAAAAAGGACTAAATATTTTAGGAATTCAAGTTATGAAATTTATATAAAAAATTAAAAATCAATTAAATTTTTTAAAATAACTTTTTTATTATTTGGAATTTCTAAATGAGATAAAACAGAAATATGAGAAAAATGAGGTTTCAACAAACGAAATACAAAATATCTTAAAACTGGATGTACAATAATTACTTTAGGAGCATTAATAGAATCTTGATTTTCTATTGCTTTCTGTGTTTTTTTAAAAAAAATTTTTAAAAAATCAACATTAAGTACTAATTTTTTTTTTAAAGCTGTTAACAAAAAACTCTCTATTTCAGAAGATAATCCTATAGCAAAAATATTATTAGAATTTGCATAAAATTTTTGAACAATATATTTTCCTAAAGAAATACGAATAATATTTGTTAAATCATCAATGTTATTTTGTAAAGAAGAATTTTCTATTAATGTTTCTAAAATAGTTCGTATATCTTTGATTGGAATTCCTTCCAATAACAGATTTTGCAAAACTTTATTTAAAGTAGTTAATGTACATGTATCAGGAATCAAACCCTCTGTTAACTTTGGAAATTTTAAATTGACTTTATTTAATAATTCTTGAGTTTCTTGACGACCAAAAAATTCACTAATATTTTTAGATATTAAATTATCTAAATGAGTCATTATAATAGTTTGAGAATCTATCACTGTATATTTTTTTCTTATTGCATAATCTTTTAAATCTTTTGTAATCCAAAAAGCTTGAAAATTAAATACAGGATCAGAAACTTCCTCTTCAGATAACTTTTCTTTTGAAAAATTAGAATTAATTGCAAGATATTTTTTTAAAAAAACTTCTCCTGAACCACTTTCTACGCCTTTCAAAAAAATTTTATATTGATGTTTTAATAAATTTTTATTACTTTTAATATTCACTTGAGGAGGTAAAAAACCAAATTCATGAGCATATTTTTTTCGAATATAAAAAATTTTTTTTAATAAATCCTCTTTATTATTTCTATACATTAAATTCATTAACTCAGTACTGAAACAAATTAAAATATAATCTTCTAATGGAACATCTTTCCAAGAAATATCAAAATTCATTTTATTATTTTTTAACAAATCATTTTTTAATAAAACTTTATTTTTATTTTGATAAAAAAATTTAATAAAAAATAAAGATATTATAAATAATAAAAAAATAAAATTAGGCATACCAGGCATTAAACCCAAAATTCCAATTATTATCCCGCTTAAAATAAAAATATCATTTTTTGAAAATAACTGATCAAGAATTTGATTACTGACATTTTTATTAGTCTCAACTCGTGTAATCATCACTCCTGCAGCAGTTGAGATAACTAAAGCTGGAATTTGTGCTACTAGACCATCTCCTATAGTTAATAAAGTATATCTTTGTGACGCTTCAAAGATACTCATATTATGTTGAAAAAAACCAATAAATAAACCACCAAATATATTAACTAACATTATTAAAATACTAGCAATGGCATCTCCCCTAATAAATTTACTTGCACCATCCATTGCTCCATAAAAATTAGCTTCTTTTGATATTTCTAATCTTCTTTGCTTAGCTTCTTTTTCTTGAATCAATCCTGCATTTAAATCAGAATCAATAGACATTTGCTTTCCAGGCATACCATCTAACACAAATCGCGCTCCAACTTCAGCTATTCTTCCTGCTCCTTTTGTAATTACAATATAATTTATTATTATTAAAATAATAAAAATAACTATTCCAATTATTAAGTTTTCTCCAACAAGAAAATGTCCAAAAGAATCTATTACTTGACCTGCAGAATTTTCTCCTTGATGACCATATAATAAAATAGCTCTTACAGAAGCAATATTCAAAGACAATCGTAATAAAGTAGTTAACAATAAAATTGTTGGAAAAACAGTAAAATCTAAAATTCTTTTTGTAAACATAGTTATTACAAGAATTAAAATAGATAAAAAAATGTTAAAAGTAAAAAATACATCCAGAACAAAAGGACTTAAAGGAACAATCATCATAGATAAAATCATTAAAATTAAAATCGGACTTAATAATTTTTTTATCTGTAAATTCTGATTTTTTTTAAAAAAATTTAATAAAGAAAAAAAACTATGCATTATTTATTTTTTCCTGAAATATTAATGTTGGATAATTTATATATTTTTTTTTGAAATTGTGGATATTTCCCTCCTTCTTTCTTCCATTTTTTTAATTTCCATAACCATGCGAAAACATCTGCAACTGATTCATATAATTCACGTGGAATATATTTTCCAATTTTTCCTTTTTTATATAAAACTTTTGCTAAAAAAGGAAAATTAACACAAAATATTTGATATTCTTCTCCTAATTTTAAAATTTTTTGAAATAAATACTTTGATCCTTTAAAAATTATTTTAGGAGCTATCATATTATTTTCATTATACTTTAAAACAATTGCATATTTTCTATCTTTAGTAATAATTATATCTGCTTTTTGAATTTCTAAAATATTTTTTTGTTTTATTAAAAACTTCATTTTTTCACGAATTTTTAACTTTATTTGAGGATTTCCTTCGATACTTTTAAATTCTTCTTTCAACTCTTGATGACTCATTTTTAATTTTTTATAATATAAATAATTTTTTAAAAAAATATCTAAAAAAATTATTGGAATACAAAATATTAAAAAGAACAAGTGTATTTCAAAAATTATTTTTATTCCTTCTGAAAAAGAAATAAAAAATTTTTTATAAATTAAAGAAAAAATTTTTACAAGATTTCTTGAAAAATAAATTGTTAAAAATAAAAATAAAATCATTGTTGTGAATAATATTTTAAAAAATTTTAAAAAAATTACATAAGAAAAATTTTTTTTTATTCCTAAAAATATATTTAAACGCTGAATATCAAAATTTATAGCTTTTATATTATAAGAAAAATTCTTAGATAACATGGGAGAAAAAAAAGTTGATAAAACAAGAAAAAAAAATATGATAAACAATACAATAAAAGATTGTTGACAACAATACAAAAAAATACAAATAATTTCTTGAAAATTATCTTCAACAATTTTTTTATCAAAAATTAAACTAAAACGAAAAATATTTATTAAACATGAAAAAAAAATATATTTAAAAAAAAAACAAACCATCAAAAAAATAAAAAGTAAAAATAAAGAATTTAATTTTTTTGAATAAAAATTCATTCCATATTTTTTTGCTTTTTTAATTTTTGTCTTTGTAGGTGCTTCTGTTTTATCTTCATAATTTGACATGAAAAATCCTTTTATAAAAAAATATAAAAAATCTTACAAAAAAATATTTTTTTAAATATAAATATTTATAATATACAATGATTTTAATATAAGCATAAAAAAATTCTAAAAAATAAAATTTTAAAAATTACTTTTATTAAAAAAATAAGCAATTATTCTTAAAAATTAAAACATGAAACAATAAAAAAATGAAAAAAAAAAATTATATTCTTTTTACAAAAAAAGAATTCCCAAAAAATACAAAAAATATTAGTCATCAATTAATGATTAGAGCAGGAATGATTGAAAAAATTTCTTCTGGAATATATACATGGTTACCAAATGGTATACGAGTCTTAAATAAAGTAAAAAAAATAATTCATACAGAAATGAAAAAAAATAATGTAATTGAAATAAATATGCCAATTTTACAATCTTCTAAATTCTTCAAAACAAGCAAAAGAATAAAATTGTATGGGAATGAATTATTTAAAACAAAAGATAGAAATAATAAAATATTTATTTTATCACCAACACATGAAGAAATTATTACTACTTTAATTAAAAATAAAATAAAATCTTATAAAGAATTACCAATAATTTTATATCAAATTCAAACAAAATTTCGAGATGAAATTCGACCAAGATCTGGAATTTTAAGAGCACGAGAATTTATCATGAAAGACGCTTATTCTTTTCATATAAATAAAAAATCTCTTCAAAAAACCTATTTTAAAATATATGCAGCATACATAAAAATATTCAATTCTATGAACTTAAATGTAAAAATAAAACCAGCTAAAAACGGAATTATAGGAGGAAGCATATCACATGAATTTCATGTTCAATATAAAAAAAACAATCAAAAAAATCACTCAAAAAATAAACAAAAAAAAAGCATAGAAATAGCACATATATTTCAATTAAACAAAACTTACTCAAAATTATTTGATTTATTTGTTTATAATAAAAAAAAACAAAAAAAAACATTAGAAATGGGATGTTATGGAATTGGAGTTACAAGATTAATAGGAGCAATTATTGAAAATAATTGTGATGAAAAAGGAATTATTTGGCCTATGCAAATAGCTCCTTTTCACGTTTCTATTATTCCAATTAATTTTCAAAAAGACATTTTAGTTAAAAAAACTTCTAAAAAAATATATAAAAAATTAATAAAAAATAATATCGATGTTTTATTTTACAATACAAAAAATCAACCTGGAATAATGTTCACAGAAACAGATCTTCTCGGAATTCCTTATAAAATTATCATTAGTAAAAAAACTTTACTGAATCAATGCGTAGAATTACAAAACAGAAAAAATAGCATTAAAAAAATGATTAAGATAAAAAAAATTTCTTATATAATTTTAAAAAAAATTAAAATTTTTTAAATAACAAACTACAAAAAAATCTTTTTTACTTTTTTAAAAAAAGGGAATGAATTTAAAAAATATAATAAATTATCTGAAGGAAAAACTTTTAATTTTTGAATGCATTCTGTTTTATTATTCATATTAAATTCAATCAAAATACTTAAAATTGTTTTTCCTTTAAGAAAATAAGAAAGATACTCTCGTAAGCTCTGAATAACTTTTTTTTGATTATCTAAATTATTTTTTAATATCGCTTGTATGTGTAATAAATTTTTTTTTCTTATCGAATATAAATGATTAATTTGATTAGCAATAACTCCATAAGTATCTCTATATAAATTTTTTTTAATAAATCCATTAACAACTATTAAATTATTTTTTTTTAAAACAGACTTTGATTTTGATAATATTTTTGAAAACAAAATTACTTCTAAATTTTTTGTTCCATCATCTAAATTTATTATTGCTATTTTATTTTTATTCTTAGTTAAAAAAAATCTAATATTTAAGATTATTCCAGAAATATCAATATTTTTTTTTTTTTGTAAAATAGAAACGTCTTTTAAATAAACTAAATTAATATAATTTTTTACTTCATCTATATAATATATAAAGGGATTTTTTGATAAATAAAATCCTAAAATATCTTTTTCATGATCTAATTCAATTTTATTTGACCAAGAAGGATTAAAAATAAAATCTTTTTTATGTTTTATAAAATTTTTGGAATTTTTTTTTGAAAAAAAATCTGATTGTTTAGATAATAAAAAATTGCATTGTTGAAGAGAATATTTAATAATATATGGAACTAAATAATATAATTCTATTCTTTTTTTATGAAAACAATCACACGCACCAGAAAAAATTAATTTTTCTAAAATCTTCTTTGTAATAACTTTAGCGCCAACTCGTAAACATAAATCAAAAATATCTTTAAACAAACCATTTTTTTTTCGTTCAAAAAGTATTTTATCAATAGTACTTTCTCCAATTCCTTTAATAGCACCTAAACCAAAAACAATTTCCTGATGATAATTAACAAAAAAATTATTTTTACTAATATTAATATTTGGAATAGAAACTTTTAAATTAATTTTTTTAGCTTCATTAATTAAAATCATTATTTTAGTAGAATATTTCATATCCATAGTCATCGCTGAAGCCATAAACTCAGCAGAATAATTTGATTTTAACCAAAGAGTTTGATATGAAATCAAAGCATACGCAACAGAATGAGATTTATTAAAACCATATCCAGCAAATTTCTCTAATAAATCAAATATTTTGCTAGATAATTCTTGTGAAATATTATTTTTTTTAGCTCCTGAAACAAATCTTTCACGATGAGTAGACATTTCCTGATAATTTTTTTTACTAATAACGCGTCTTAATAAATCAGCTTCACCTAATGTATAGTTAGATAATACCTGAGCAATTTTCATAACTTGCTCTTGATATAAAATTACTCCATAAGTAGATTTTAAAATAGGTTTTAATAATTTATGTTGCCATCTTTTATCAGGATAGTAAATTTTCTCTTTTCCAAACTTTCTATTAATAAAATTATCAACCATACCAGATTGCAAAGGACCAGGTCGAAATAAAGCAACTAACGCAACAATTTCATCAAAAGAATCAGGTTTTAATCGTAATATTAAATCTTTAATTCCATATGATTCTAACTGAAAAACAGCAGTTGTATTAGCATTTTTTAACATAAAAAAACTTTTTTTATCATTTAAAGAAATCTTTTCTAAAGAAAATTTTCCATTAAATTTTTTAAAAAAAGATTTATTAATCATTTTTATTGTATAATCAATTACAGTCAAAGTTTTTAAACCTAAAAAATCAAATTTTACTAAACCAATATCTTCAATATCATTTTTATCAAATTGTGTAACAGAATTTTTTTTTTCTAAATTATCATAATATACAGGTGAAAAATTTGTAATTTTATCAGGAGAAATCACTACTCCTCCAGCATGTTTTCCAACATTTCTAATTACACCTTCTAATCTAGCAGTAGAATCAATAAGCTCTTTAACTTCATTATCATTTGTATACAAAGAATATAATTCAGAAGAAACAGAAATAGCTTGTTTTAAAGTAATTCCTGGATCTAAAGGAACCATCTTTGAAATTCTATTTAAAAAACCATATGGATATCCTAATGCCCTTCCTACATCACGTATAACAGCTTTGGCTGTCATTGTTCCAAAAGTAATGATTTGAGATACAAAATCTTTACCATAAAAATCTGACACATGATTAATCACTAAATCTCTTTTGTTCATACAAAAATCAACATCAAAATCAGGCATAGAAATTCTTTCTGAATTAAGAAACCTTTCAAATAGTAAATCAAATTCAATTGGATCTACTTCAGTAATTTTTAAAGAATACGCAACTAAAGATCCTGCTCCAGAACCTCTTCCTGGACCAACCGGTATTTCTTTTTTTTTAGCCCATTTAATAAATTCCATAACAACTAAAAAATACCCAGGAAATCCCATTTTATTAATTACTTTTAATTCTGTTTTTAATCTTTTCTCATATAAATTTTTGAAAAAAAAATATTTACTTTTTTTAAAAAGTTTGCTTCTTAATCGTTTTTTTAAACCTTGAAATGATTTTTTAATTAAAAAATTTTCCGCACTCATTTTTCCTGTAAAAAATTTTGGAAGAAAATATTTTCCAAAAGAAATGTATACATTGCATCTTTTAGCAATTTCAACTGAATGAAATAAAGCTTCTGGAATATCCTGAAACAGTTTTTTCATTTTTTCTTCGGATTTAAAAAATTGATTTTTATTATATTTTAAAAAAGTCTTTTTAGCCTGATTAATTGATATACCATGATGAATAGAAATTCTAATTATATGAGAATAAAAATCTTGTCTTTTTAAGAATCTTATATTATTTGTTGCTACTACTGGAATTTTATTTTTCACAGAAATATCTAAAATATTTTCGATATATTCTTCTTCATTTACACGACCTAAACGAGATATTTCTAAATAATAAAACCGATTAAAATATTTTTGATAAAAATTTAAATCATTCTTTAAAAAATTATTACTTTTATTTAAAATAAATCTTCCAATACTTCCATCAATTCCTCCTGACAGTATTATTAAACCATTATAGTATTCTATTAACCATTTTTTTTTAATATATACATCTTTTAAACTATTATAATTTCTTTTATAAGCTCGTGAAATTAATAATTTAAGATTCTCATAACCGATATTATTATACGCTAGAACAGTTATTTCATCTAAAAATCCATCTTCCGATAAAATATTAAAATCTGATCCAATAATAGGTTTAATTCCATTTTTATGTGCATACTTATAAAACTTAATTACACCATATAAATTTGTAAAATCTGTAATTCCTACAGATGGCATATTATACAAAATAGATCTTTTGACAATTTCTTCTGGTTTAGATAAACCATCTAAAATAGAGTAATCACTATGAACTCTTAAATGTATAAATGAAGGTTTTTTTAACATTAAATTATTAAATATTCCAAATTAAAAATATTTTTTATGAAATTTCTAAATTTTTTTACAAAAAATTTCTTCTACATAAATTGTAATCATTGCTTGACAAACCAAAATTTTATTAACAAAAGAATATCCTTGAAATTTAAAAAAACCTTTTATTTGATTCAATAAAAAAACTTTAATATACATACTAGAATTAGGAAAAATAGGATGATAAAATTTAGCATGTTTTATATATGTAACATAATTTTTTCTTTGTTTCATGAGTAATTTTTTATCATTCATTCCAATTAAAATTCCAGCTGATTGCATCATTGATTCTAAAATAAATATTCCAGGAAAAATTGGATTTTTAGGAAAATGTCCTAAAAAAAAAGATTCTTCTGAACGAACTTTAAACTTAGAAAATAAAAATTCATTTTTTTTAAATTCTAAAATTTGATCAACAAATAAAAATGGTTTGCGATGAGGAATAAATTTTAAAAAATCATTTGAAAAATGCATTTTTTCAACCAAACATGCTCTTAAAAATACATAAAAAAATTTCATCTTATTTCAAAATAACTAAAATAAGATGAATTTTTAAAAACTAAAATGAAAAGATGATACTTATATTAAGTACCAAAATTTATTTGAAAACTATCTAAATCTTTTTGATCATACTTACCAATTGGTAAAGAATAAGAAAAAGAAATCATACCAAAAGGAGATTTCCATTTTAAAGATAATCCATATGAACCATAAATACTTTTAGGATTACTATAATGAAGTTCTGAATTATCTTGTTGTGAAAGTAAATCCAATTTCCATATATTTCCGAAATCTACAAAAGTAGATACTTGAAAATTTTTTGCATAATCTATATTTAAAAAAGGAATAGGAGAAACTAATTCTACACTATTAATAGAAAAAATATTTCCACCAACAGTTTGTTTTAGATCATGTAAATCCAAATTTTTATTTTCTTCAGCATTAGAAGAATTAACTCTCTTAGGACCAATAGCTCCTAAAGAATATCCTCTTATAAAATAATTATTACTTGCATAAAAATCATCATAATTATTTAATTCATTATTTTGTTGAAAAATTTTCAATCCAGAACAAGTTCGTATTGATAAAAAAAAGTTATTATTTTCTAAAAAAATTGGAAAATATTTATTAGCATTTAAAATAAACTTAAAATAATTATTATCTTGATTTAAAGGAATAATATAATTAGTTGAAAAAAACACATTATTATTTAAATCTAAAATAGGTGAATCAATAGATTCTTGAAATGTATATGCCGCATTTAAATTTATATTTTCATTAATACTTTTCAAAAATTTTATAGAATTATCACTATAAAAAAAATTCTTAAAAGGAAATTTTTTATTTAATAAAGTCTTATCAGTATCTCTACTTTCATGATATGAATATCCTGCAGACAAATTCAAATTACTATTTGAAGAGACATGTATGCCTAACGATTCATTTATTTCATAATTCAACATAGATAAATCTTTTTGACCACCAATATTTAAAAATTTTCTAATCCAATTATATGTATCATTAAAATATTCATTTTTTATACCAAGAAAATCTTTTTTATCGGAAGATAAGATTCGATTAGTAGTTTCTACAAAAAAATTAATATTAGATGAACATTTATCACTACAAAAACGAGGATTTAAAAAAGAAATTTTTAAAGAATTTTTATCAACAGATTTTGCAACAGTTAATGATACAGTGTTTCCTATACCTAAAGCATGAGTGTTATTAAATTGAAAATGTACATCTACATTCTGATTTTCATCTAATCCTACACCACCATTCACAGAATTTTGATTCTTTTCTTTAACAATGTATTGTAATTTAAATAAATTTTTTTGATCTGGATTAGGTAATAATTTAAATTCAACAGATTCAAAAAAACCTGTACTTCTTAAATATTCTAAATCATGCAGAATATCTTTTTTATTAATATAAGTATTTTCTTTTTGTAAAAAATTTTTAAGTAAATAATTTGGCTTAAATAATTTAAGACCTTCAAAAGAAATTTCTTCTACAGTACATCTTTGATTTGTTTTAACCTTAATTTCCAGTTTAACTGTATTACGATCCGAATCTATCAAAGGATTGACATGAACTTCTGCATTTAAATAACCTAAATCTGAAAGCTTAGCAAATAAAAATTCTTGAAAATATTCAATATCATTCAAATCAAAAATTTGATTAATATTTTTTTCAAGTAATTCATGCAAATCTTCTTTCACAAATGATGGTACACCTCGATCCAAGATAAAATCTGTTAAATAAAATTGATCACCTTCGTAAATATCTAAATTAATAGAAACTGTTTTATCATCATCAGAATAAACAATACTACGAGTAATATTACAATTTACATATCCTTGACTGTGATAAAAAAAATATATTCTTTTCATATCCTCTATAAGATTTTGAAAAGAATAATTATCCTTAAAAGATCTTCTTTTAAAGAAATTTTCTTCATAACAAGTTAAAAGACTAGCAAGTTCACTCGATGTGTATTCTTGATTTTTATGAAAATTTATTTCTTTAATTTTGTAAGGTTCATCTTCTAGCACAAATATATTTAAAATTACTGATTCTCCTAATGTAGAAGAATTTTGATTCCAATTATCTTCCACAGATAAATATATTGTTGTCCCTTTTCTTAACATCTCAGAATAATACGCTAAAAGTTTTTCCTTAAATATAATGAATTTTTTTCGATCAAGAAAACCATTTTCATAAATCCCCAAACTATTTAAAATTTTTTTAATAACTTGTTCAGGAACATTATTATTTCCTGTAATATTAATTTTAGATAAAATTGGAAATTCTCGTACTGTAACAGTAACTACTCCGTCTGAAACATCTACACTCACAGATTCAAACTGTTCACTTGCATACAATCTATCTATACTGTCATCTATATCATTTTGTGTAACAACATTATGAACATTAAAAGTTAAATATTTTTTTGCCTCTTCTTGAGTTACATTCTCTAATCCTTGAAACTGAATACTTTTACATATAAAACTTTTACTTGCATGTAAATTTTGTATACTTAATATACAAAATAAAGCAAGAACTAAATTTCTTATATTAATTAAATAAGTATTTTTTTTAAAAAAAAACATTTTTTTCTCTTTTAATAAATAAAAATTTTGAAAAATAAATTTAAAAAATAAAGTTTATAAAAAAAATTTTGAAGAAATTTTTTAAAGAAATATATTTAATATTTTTCTAAATTACAAAATTTTAACAAATTACTTTAATAATGCAACAAAAAAACTATTAAATAATAAAAAATTTTTTCATGTATAAAATACATATAATTTATACGTTTCTATTTATACAAATGTAAATTTAAATATAAAAAAATATAAAATATCTTTTTGAAAATTGTAAAAAAAAATTTTATAAAATACTATAAAAATTTTATCTTAAATCGTATAAAAAATAAATAAATTATTAAAATATAATTAATTAAAAAAATTTACTAAAAAATTTTTTTATATAAAATATATTTAAAATTCTTGTAATTCTCTTATTTTTATTTTCATTTTAGAATCTATATTTTTAATATACACATTTGTTAACAATTGTATACTGTTTTGAAGTTTTTTTTCTTCATTTTGACTAATTTTTTTTTCTTTATATAAATTTTTAATAATTTCATTTGTATGTCTTCTAATAATTCTTACAGAAATTTTACTCTTTTCAGCCATTTTCTGCAAAATTTTTATTATACTTAATCGTCTCTCTTCTGTTAAAGAAGGAATTGGTACCTTAATTGTTTTTCCAATAGAAATAGGATTTAATCCTAAATTACTATTCATAATGACTTTTTCTACTTCAGTATTAATATTACTATCAAAAGTATTAATACGTAAAGTCCTGGAATCTTCTACTACTATATTAGAAATAGAACCTAAAGTCATTTTTTTCCCATAATAATTAATAAAAATATCTTTTAATAAATCAGGGGAAGCTCGATTCATTCTAAGTTTATTAATAGATTGCGAAAAATTCTCTATACAATTTTTCATTTTTTTTTCTGCTTCTATCTCAATATTTTTTATCATAATTTCACTCTAATAAATAGAAAAAAATGTCACACAAAGATAACTTTAAAATATTTTCGATTTTTATAAAATCTAAAAAATCAATGAATTAAAGTTCCTTCATTTAATCCTTGAACAATCCTTAATAAAGAATTAGGTTTTCGTATATTAAAGATACGAATAGGTAAATTATAATCTCTTGCTAAAATAAAAGCAGATAAATCCATAACTTTTAATTCTTTTTTTAAAACGGTTTTATAACTTAATTGAGAATATAATTTTGCCTCAAGATTCTTCTTTGGATCTGAAGTGTAAACTCCATCTACTTGAGTTCCTTTTAAAACAATGTCTGCTTTAATTTCAATAGCTCTCAAACACGCTGCAGAATCTGTTGTAAAAAAGGGATTACCAATTCCTGCTGAAAAAATTATAACATTTTTCTGAGACAAGAATTTTATTGCTCGATTCCAATTATATGTTTCACAAATTCCATTTAATGGAATCGATGACATTAATAAAGTTTTTATATGCATCTGATTCATAAAATTATTTATTGCTAAACCATTAATAATGGTAGATAAAATACCAATTTGATCAGCTATCACACGATTAAAACCAATCTTTTGTAATTGTTGACCACGAAACAAATTACCAGCGCCTATAACAATACCTAATTCTACATTTAAATCAACAATTTTTTTAATTTCTTGAGATAAAAAATTCAAAAAAAAACTATCGATATTGTTTTTATTTTTTAAATTTATTAAAGATTCTCCACTTAATTTTAAAATTACTCTTTTATATTTAAGTAAACGATTATTTTTAAACATAATTCAACCTATAGAAAAATTAAAAAATATAAAAAAATTTTAAAAAAATATATTTTTAAAATATATACTCTCCTATTTCAAAACGCATAAAATTTTCTATAACAATATTGTTTTTTTTTAAAAATTTTTCCACTTTTATTTTAGGATCAATTACAAAATTTTGCTTAGTAAGAGCTATCTCACTAATAAATTTTTTCATTCTTCCAGAAACAATTCTTTTTGCAATAAACTCATTTTTTCCAGACTGTAATGATCTAGATAATTGAATTTTTTTCTCTCTAGACAGAATTTTTTTAGGAATATTTTCAGGATTTAAATATAAAGGTTTACTTGCAACTATATGCATAGCAACCAATTTAATTAAAGAAAAATTATTTGAATTACTTTTTAAAAGAACTCCGATTCTTGATCTATGTAAATAAGAATATAAAAACTTTCCTTGTAAAAAATAAAACCTCGAAATTTTTATGTTTTCATTAAATATAGATACTAAATGAATTCTTTCATTTTCAAATTTTTTTTTTAAAAAATCAAAATCAAAAATTTTTTTTTGTAATGCAAAATTAAGAATTTTTTCTCCAAAATTAATAAAATTTTTATCTTGTGAGACAAAATCTGTTTCACAATTTAATTCTAAAATTACACCGACATGATCTTGAATCTTTTCAAAAATCATACCTTGTAAAGTTTTTCGAGATATTTTATTTAAAGCTTTATTCTTACCTTTTTCACGTAAATAGTCTATCGATTCATTTATATTTCCTTTCTTTTTTAACAAAGCTTTTTTACAATCTAATATTCCAACACCAGTTAACATTCTTAATTTTTTTACTAAATCAGACGAAATTTTCATAATAAGTCCCATGAATAAAAGTTTTCTAGTATCTTAAAAAAAAAATTCTAAATTAATACAAATATAATTCTTATAAAAAAAATACTTTTTAATTTAATTTTTTTATTTTATTTGTATTATTACACAAAACAGAAACAACATTTTTTAGATAAAAATTTACTGATCTAATAGCATCATCATTTCCAGGAATAATGAAATTAACTCCATCAGGATTAGAATTAGTATCAACAATTGAAAAAATAGGAATATTTAAATTATTAGCTTCCTTAATAGCAATTTTTTCGTAATCTGCATCTATTACAAATAAACAATCTGGAATACCACCCATATCTTTTATTCCGCCTAAACTATTTTCTAATTTTAATAATTTTCTAGAACGCATTAAAGCTTCTTTTTTTGTTAATTTATTAAAAACACCATTTTTTAGCTGCATTTCTAAATCTTTTAAATGTTGTATAGATTGTCTTACTGTTTTCCAATTTGTTAACATACCTCCTAACCAACGATAATTCACATAATATTGTTTACAAGATATTGCTGTTTGTTTTATTAAATTCGAAGCAGATTTTTTAGTACCAACAAAAAGTATCTTTCCTTGTTTTAAATGAATTTTTTTTAATTGTAATAAAGCATTATGAAACATTGGAAGAGTTTTTTCTAAATTTATAATGTGAATTTTATTTTTAGAACCAAAAATAAATGGTTTCATTTTCGGATTCCAATAACGAGTTTGATGTCCAAAATGTATACCAGCTTTAATCATCTCTTTCATAGAAATTTTTATCATATATTCCTCAAAATTTTTTTAAAAAAAATTAAAATTATCTATATTTAAATAGTTTTCATATATTTTTTCAAAATAAAATATTTTTTTAAATATCAGTACTAAAAAATATATATTATAATAAACCATATAAATAAAATTAGAAAATTAATTACATTTATTTTTTTTTTCAATGATAAAATACACCAATTAATATAATTAAAATAAAAAAATATGATTATTATTAAAAATAGTTATGATATTAAAAAAATGAAAGAAGTATGTAAATTAACTGCAGATGTTTTAGATTTTATTAAAAAATATATTTCTCCAGGAATTAGTACAGAAGAAATTAATAAAATTTGCCATAACTATATCGTTAATAAAAAAAAATCTATTCCAGCATGTCTAGGATATCAAGGATATCCGAAATCTATTTGCGTATCTTTAAATAATGTTGTCTGTCACGGAATTCCAAATAAAAAAATTATTTTAAAAAATGGAGATATATTAAATATTGATATTTCATTAATAAAAAATAATTATTTCGGAGATTCATCTAAAATGTTTATGGTAGGAAAATGTTCTCATATAGCAAAAAAATTATGTAAAGTAACTTTAGAAAGTTTATATTCATCTATCAAAATAATTAAGCCAGGAATTAATTTAAATAAAATTGGAAAAACAATTGAAAAAATAGCTAAAAAAAACAATTTTTCAGTTGTACAAGAATATTGCGGACATGGTATTGGAAAAAATTTTCATGAAGAACCATACGTTCTACATTACAATGAAAAAAAACAAAATATAATTCTTCAAAAAGGAATGATTTTTACTATAGAACCAATGATTAACGCAGGAAAAAGAAATATATTTTGTGACAAAGATAACTGGACTGTTAAAACAAAAGATAATAGTTTATCAGCACAATATGAACATACAATATTAGTCACTGAAAATGGATATGAAGTCTTAACTCTGAGAAAAAAAGAAAAGATATAAATATAAAAAAATATTTAATTAAAAAAAAAGGTAAAAAATGAAAAATAAAAAAAAAATCATAGAAAAATATTTTGAAGAAAGATATGAAAAAAAAAATGATAAAAAAAAAATTCTACAAGTCGTAAATAAAATTATTAAAATGATCAACTCGGGAAAATTACGCGTTGCAGAAAAAATTAATAATAAATGGGTTACACATCAATGGATTAAAAAAGCGATATTATTATTTCTTTTGTATCAAAAAAACAAAGTTTTTCAAGGTAAACTTACATCTTATTATGACAAAATTCCATTAAAACATGAAAATTATAATAAATTTTCATTTAAAAAAGATAATATTCGATCCGTTCCTGCAGCAATAATTAGATACGGATCTTTTATTGAAAATAATACTATACTTATGCCTTGCTTCATCAACATTGGAGCATATGTTGGAGAAAATAGTATGATTGATACATGGTCAACAATTGGATCATGCGCTCAAATCGGTAAAAACGTACATATATCTGGTGGAGTTGGGATTGGAGGAGTATTAGAACCATTACAAAACAATCCAACAATTATTGAAGATAATTGTTTTATAGGTGCTAGATCAGAAATAGTAGAAGGAGTAATTATAGAAAAAGGATCAGTCATATCAATGGGTGTTTTTATTGGAAAAAGCACAAAAATATATGATCGTACAAAAAATAAAATTTATTATGGTAGAGTTCCTAAAAATTCAGTTGTTGTTTCTGGAAGTCTTCCTGCAGAAAATAAAAAATATAATTTATACAGTGCAATAATTGTTAAGAAAGTAAATCATCAAACATTAAAAAAAGTAGAAATAAATAAATTATTAAGAAATAAAATTTAAAAAATTCAATAAATAAAAATAATATAAATCTAATATTTTTATTTTTTAATATAGCCCAATTAAAAATATTTATTTGGGCAATAAAATATTTTCTATTAAAATATAAAAACTTGAAATAAAAAAATTCAAAAAATAATTTTTTTAAAATAAAAATACGATAAATATTAAAAAATTCAATTATATCTAATCTTAATTAAAACTAATTTAATTTATAAAAACCTTATATTTTATCTTTTAGAGTAATTATATTTAAAAAGATATTAAATAAATATAATAATTCTTGATATAAAAAAATAAAATGAAAAAACACTAAAAAACCGAGTTTACAAAATACCTACATTTTTTAATTTATATGTTTTATAAAATTTTTTAAAAAAAATCATAAAAAATAACATTAAAAAATATATAAAAAAAATTTTAAATTATATTTAAATAAAATCGCTATTTTAAAATTTTTATTTAAAAAGAATAAAATATATAAATAAAAAAATATTATTTTCTTTCAAAATAAAAACTGAAATACAATCGTATTTTGAAAAATTTTATTTAAAATATTTTTTTATAGAAAATGACAAACTAAAATTTCTAAAAAATTTTTATTTTAAAAAAATATGTATCACTATCAAAAAACAAAGAAAAGAAAAAAGAATAAAAAAAATAAAAAAAAAAAAATCATTAATTACTTTAATAAAAAAATTCTAAAAAATTTATTTTAAAAAAAATAAAACTTTTTCGAAAATAATATAAATATATTATTTTTTTTAAAGAAAATTTATAAAAATATCAAATATATCAGTGAAAAAATTTTATATAATATTTTATTTTTATAAAATTTTTATTTATATTTTCTATTTTAATAAAAATATATTTCTTTTTTTTTTTAAATATCATGTATGATGTAAATAATATACAAAGATTAAAAAATATTAATAATTTAAGAAAAGTTTCTTATGAAAAATTTTTATAAGAAAAAATTTATATAATTTATTAGAAATCTTATCAAATAAAATATAAAATAGAAAAATAGAAAAAAGTAATATATAAAAAAAATCTCTTATCAAAAATTATAAAAAATTTTACTAAAAAATTTCTATTATATTTATAAAAAATTTAAACAAAAATATGATTCGAGAATAAAATATGAAAATTTTTTCTGGTGCAGAAATCGTTGTCAAATCATTAATTGATCAAGGAGTTAAACATATTTTTGGCTATCCTGGAGGAGCAGTCTTAGAAATATATGACGCATTAAATCTTATGAAAAAGAAAATAAAACATATTCTTGTGCGTCATGAACAAGCAGCTGCTCATATGGCAGATGGATATGCAAGATCTACAGGAAAAGTAGGAGTTGTTCTCGTAACTTCAGGACCGGGAGCAACTAATGCAATCACAGGAATAGCAACAGCATATATGGATTCTATTCCAATTATTATCTTATCTGGACAAGTTGAATCAAAATTAATTGGATACGACGCTTTTCAAGAATGTAATATGTTAGGAATTTCTCAACCTATTGTGAAACATAGTTTTTTAGTGCAAAAAACAAAAGAAATTCCTCATATAATTAAAAAATCTTTTTTAATAGCATCAAATGGAAGACCTGGTCCAGTTGTTATAGACTTACCCAAAGATATTTTATCTTCTCAAAAAAAAGAACCTTATATACATCCTAAAAATATTAAGATAAAATTATATAATAAAATAAAAAAAATAAATAAAGAAATCATAAAAAAAATAACTAAAAAAATTATCAAAGCACACAAACCAATTATATATATTGGTGGTGGAATCATACATTCTAATAGTTCTCAAGAATTAAGATTATTTGCAGAAAAATTAAACATACCTGTTACGAGCTCTTTAATGGCTCTAGGCGGTTTTCCTGGAAATCATAAACAAAATTTAGGAATGATAGGAATGCATGGAAAATATGCAGCAAATATGAGTATGCATTATTCTGACTTAATTTTTGCACTTGGAGTAAGATTCGATGATAGAACAACAAATAATATTAAAAAATATTGTCCATTTTCAACTATTATACAAATCGATATAGATCCAACTTCAATTTCTAAAACAATAAAAGCAAATATTAAAATCATAGGAGATATTAAAAAAATTTTAAAAAAAATGATTAAATATTTGCAAACCATAAAAAAAAAATTTTCTTCAAAAAGATTAAAAAAATGGTGGAAAAAAATTAATACATGGAAACAATTTAACTGTATAGAAATTCAAAACACTCCCAAAAAAATAAAACCTCAGCAAGTAATTAAAGTACTTTCCAAATTAACTAGTGGTAAATTTTATATTACTTCCGATGTAGGTCAACATCAGATGTTTACAGCATTACATTACACCTTTGAAAAACCGAGACAGTGGATTAATTCAGGAGGATTAGGAACAATGGGTTTTGGTTTACCTGCTGCTTTAGGAGTAAAAATTGCGCTACCAAAAAAAAATGTTATTTGTATTACTGGAGATGGAAGTATACAAATGAATATTCAAGAGCTATCAACAGCTATGCAATATAAAATTCCTATACTAATATTGAATTTAAATAACAATTCTTTAGGCATGGTTAAACAATGGCAAGATTTAATATATTTTGGAAGACATTCGAATTCATATATGAAATCTTTACCAAATTTTATTAAATTAGTAAAATCTTATGGTCATACTGGCATATCTATTTCTAAACCACATGAATTAGAAAAAAAAATAAAAAAATCTTTAAAATATTTATCACAAAAAAAACTTGTCTTTGTAGATGTCAAAATTGATTCTTCTGAACATGTTTATCCCATGCAAATCAAAGGTGGAGGAATGAATGAAATGCGATTTAAAAAATAAAAAACACTCTACAATATTAAACATATTATTAGAAAATGAATTTGGAGCTTTGTTGAGAGTAATAAGTATTATTTCACAATATCAAAAAAACCAAATTAACAACTTAACAGTTTTTTTAAAAAAAAATAAAAAAATTTTTGATATAACAATTGAAATAATAGGAAAAAAAGAAGATATTAAAAAAATTCCAAAAAAATTATATAAATTAATTAATGTAATAAAAATATATCAGATCAAAAAAACTAATTTTATTATTCAAAAAAAATTCTTAATTAACATTCAAAGTAATCAAATATTTTTTGAAAAAATAAAAAAAATTTTAAGTTTTTTTAAAACAAAAATAATTTATTTTAAAGATTTAAAATATATAATAGAAATATCAGAAAATTCGAAAAAAATGAAAAAAATTTTAGAAAAAATTAAAAAACTCGGAAAAATAATAAAAATTTCTAAATTAAAAAAAATTATAATTTCTAAAAATTAAAAATTATCATATAAATTAACATTGTTCAGAAAATATAAAATGCATATTCCTGTATTACTAAAAAAATCTATTCAAGCATTAAAAATCAAAAAAAATGGAATTTACATAGATGGAACATTTGGTTCTGGAGGACACAGCAAATGTATTTTAGAAAAAATAAATAGTTATGGAAAATTATATGCAATAGATCGAGATCCTGAATCCATTAAAATTGGAAAAAAAATTCAAGATTCAAGATTTACTATCATTCACGATTTGTTTTCAAATATATACAAACACTGTAAAAAATATAAAATAATTCAAAAAGTTAATGGAATTATATTAGATTTAGGAATGTCATCTATGCAATTGGATAATGTAAAAAGAGGTTTTTCATTTAAAAATAATGGACCATTAGATATGAGAATGAATCAAAAAAATGGATTTTCCGCATCTAATTGGTTAATGAATGCAACAGAAAAAGAAATTTTTAAAGTGTTAAAAAAATATGGAGAAGAAAAATATTCTAAAAAAATTGCTTTTCATATTATCAAAAAAAGACCAATATTACAAACACATGAACTACATAAAATCATTTCAAAAATCACTCCTCAAAAAAATACAAAATCCTCTAAAAGAACTTTTCAAGCAATTCGAATCAAAATAAATAATGAATTAAATGAATTGAAAAATTTTTTAAGTAAAGTTCTTCAGATACTTGCGCCTAAAGGAAGATTATGTATTATTAGTTTTCATTCATTAGAAGATAGAATTGTGAAAAAATTTTTATTTAAAAATAGTAGAAAAATTCCAAATTTACCAAAAAATATTCCATTAACTATCAAAGAACTAAAAAGAATTGGAAAAAAAAAATATAAATTAAGAATTTTTAAAAAAATATCCCCTACAAAAAAAGATATTCTAAAAAATTCTAGATGCAGAAGTGCAATTTTAAGAACAGCAGAATTAAAATAATTTTTATTATATAAAATCTTAAAAAAATACATTTTTTTAAAAAATATTTATAAATAATAATATAATAAAATATCTATTATTTTAATAACATTTTTATTCAAATAATGAGTTTAAATAATAATGAAGTGGAAAAATAAAGAAATTATTGTTGGTATAGAAATAGGTACTACTAAAATTGTATCACTAGTAGGAGAAATTTTACAAAATAAAGAAATTAAAGTTCTTGGATTAGGAACTTATCCTTCTAAAGGAATAAATAAAGGAGATATTCATGATTTAGAATTATTAATCAAATGTATTAAAAAATCAATTTCTCAAGCTGAAAAAATGTCAAATTATCAAATAAAAAAAATTAATTTAGCGTTTTCGAACAAATATATTGATTATAGAAATGAAATTGGAATGGTATCAATTCAAAAAGACGAAGTAACAAAAAAAGATATAGAGAAAGTGATTAAAACAGCTAAATCTATAAAAATGTATGATAAATATCATATTTTACATATTCTTCCTCAAGAATATATAATTGATGAACATCAAGGAATAAAAAATCCATTAGGTTTGTCAGGAATTCGCATGCAAGCAAAAGTGCATCTAATTACCTCAGATTATAGCATAGAAAAAAATATCATTAAAGCAATAGAAAAATGTAATATAGAAATTAACAAAATAATTTTTTCAGGACTCGCTTCAAGTAAAGCTATACTAACAGAAGAAGAAAAACAATTAGGAGTATGCATGCTTGATATAGGAGGAGGAACAATAGATATTTTAATCTATATCAATGGATCTTTACAACATAGTCAAGTGATACCATACGCAGGAGATTCAATTACAAAAGATATTTCATATGCTTTCTCTTCATCTCTAACTGACGCTGAAAATATAAAAATAAAATATGGATGTGCATCAAGTTTTTTACAAGAAAATTTTCAAAATGTTCAAATTACAAGACCTAACAATAAATCAAAAATATTAAATCAAGAAAAATTAACAGAAGTAATTGAATCTAGATGTTTAGAATTATTAGAAATTATTAATCATCAAATTATTAATGTGCAAAAAAGACTAAAATTTCAAGGTCAAAAATATAATTTAAATAGTGGTATAGTACTGACAGGCGGTGTGGCAAAAACCAAATTCTTTACTGATTGCGCAAAAAAAATTTTTCAAATGCCTGTAAAAATAGGATATGCAAAAAATATTCAAGAAACTTCAGAAAAAATTAAAACACCAGAATACTCTACAGTAATTGGATTATTATATTTTAAAAATAATAAGAAAAAAAATAAAAACAATTTTTTTATCAATAAAAATAATTGGTTTTATAATTTCAATAATTGGTTTAATGCATAAGGCAAAATATCTAACTATTAAAAAATTATAAATAAAATACAAAGAAAAAAAAAGGAGAAACACTCATGTTTGAACCAGTAGAAGTAAGTAACGATGCAGTGATTAAAGTTATAGGAATAGGTGGTGGAGGAGGTAACGCAGTTGAATACATGGTAAAAGAAAAAATTGAAGGAGTAGAATTTTTTGCAATTAATACCGATGCACAAGCTTTAAGAAAAATTGAAGTAAATCAAATTATTCAAATTGGAACAAATATTACAAAAGGTTTAGGTGCAGGAGCTAATCCAGAAATTGGAAGAACATCTGCAGAAGAAGATAAAGAAATTTTAAAAACAGCATTAGAAGGAGCAGATATGATTTTTATTGCTGCAGGAATGGGAGGAGGAACCGGTACTGGAGCTGCTCCAGTCGTTGCAGAAGTAGCTAAATCTTTAGGTATACTAACAGTTGCAGTTGTAACTAAACCTTTTCACTTCGAAGGAAAAAAAAGAATGTTATGCGCTGATCAAGGAATTATTGATCTCTCCAAACATGTTGATTCATTAATTATTATTCCAAATGACAAATTATTAAAAGTATTGAATCGAGGAATTTCATTATTAGATGCTTTTAGTGCAGCAAATAATGTTCTAAAAGGAGCTGTGCAAGGAATTGCAGAACTAATTACTCGACCTGGACTCATGAATGTTGATTTTGCTGATGTACGTACTGTAATGTCAGAAATGGGTTATTCAATGATGGGAACTGGAATTTCTTCAGGAGAAAACAGATCAGAAGAAGCTGCAGAAATTGCTATATCTAGCCCTCTTTTAGAAGATGTCGATTTATCAGGTGCTCAAGGAGTTCTCGTAAATATTACAGCAGGAATGAATCTAAGATTAGACGAATTTGAAATAGTTGGAAATACTATTAGATCATTTTCTTCAGATAATGCAACCGTTGTAATAGGAACTTCACTTGATCCAGATATGAACGATGAATTAAGAGTAACAGTTGTAGCAACAGGAATTGGATTAGAAAAACAAATTGCATTAAAAAAAAAAAATAAAAATTCAGAACAAAAAAATCTAATAAAAAATTATAGAAATCATCGATTAAATCCTTTAAAATTTTCAAAAAAAAAAAAATATAATTCTGAAAGAAAAGAAAAAAAATTATTTTCTGAAGATAAATCTTATTTGGACATTCCAACATTTTTAAGAAAAAAATAAAATTTTTAATAAATTTTCTAAAATTTTTTTTTTTTAGAAAATATTTAAAATACATAAAAATTTATTAATGCAAATAAAAATATAATTTAATAAAAAGAATGAAAAAGGTTTATTTCATGAATGATAAAATATCTCAAATGAAAATAACTAAGTCTGCGATTATTCAAATAAAAAATTTATCATCTCAAAAAAAAAAAAATATTAGATTTAGAATATATATTACAGGAGGAGGATGTAACGGATTTCAATACGGATTTAAATTTGAAAAAAAAATCAATCAACAAGATATTATAATAAAAAAATCAAATATTGAAATAATTATTGATCCAATTAGTTTTCAATATCTTGTTGGAGGAGAAATTGATTATATTGAAAATTTAAATGGTTCTAAATTTATTATAAAAAATCCACATGCAAAAACTAAATGTAGTTGCGGAGAATCTTTTAGTATATAAAATTAATTATAAGAAAATTATCTGTATTTAAAAAATACAGAATATTATAAAAAAAAAGATAAACAATAAAAACATTGATGTTATGTTTTGAAATAACATAACATCACAAAAAAAAAGATAAACATTAGAAATATTAATAATAAAAACAAAATATATAAAATTATTGATCATTATTTTAAATTGATTAAATCAGTAATTGTTCTTTCAGCTATTTTAGATGTAGAATTAATAGATTCATATAATGTAGGATGAGCATGTATAGTTAAAGAAATATCAGAAATATCACAACCCATTTCTATTGCTAAAGTGATTTCTCCTAATAATTCTCCAGCGTTTCTACCAACAATAGATCCACCAATAATTTTTTTTGTATTTTTATTAAAAATTAATTTTGTCATTCCATTTACAGCATTAGAAACACGTGCTTTTCCAGAAGCAATCCATGGAAAAACTGCTTTCTCATATTCAATATTACTTTTAATCGCTTCTTTTTCACTGATCCCAACCCAAGCAACTTCAGGATCTGTATAACAAATATTAGGTATAATATTAGTATCAAAAAAATGATTTTTTCCAGATATTACTTCAGCTGCAATATGACCTTCATAAATTCCTTTATGCGCAAGCATTGGATTACCTGTAACATCACCAACGGCAAATATATTTTTAATATTTGTACAACATTGTTTATTAGTTTTAATAAAACCTCTATTGTCCAAATCTACATTCACATTATTTAAATTTAAATTTGTATTTGGAAATCTTCCTATAGAAACTAAAATCACATCATATTTATTTTTATACATTTTTCCATTTTTATTTATTTTAACAAAAATTTTTTTCTCTAAAAATTTTATTTTCTCTATTGAAGTACTTAAAAATAAATTAAATTTTTTATTAATTGAGTTAATAAAAAAAGAACTTACATCCAAATCAGAAGAAGGCAAAATCATACTTGAATTTTCTATAACATCAATTTCTGTACCTAAAGAACTATATACAATAGCCATTTCTAAACCGATGATACCTCCTCCAATAATCAACATTTTAGAGGGAATAAATGGAATTTTTAAAGCATCAGTAGAATACCATATTCTCTTATCTATTTTATTTCTTAAAGACGGAAGTTTAATGGGACTAGATCCAGAAGCAATAATTGTATTTTCATAATTTAATTCAATATTACAATCTTCTTTTTTAACAAGAATTTTATTTTTATGAATAAAAGATGCTGTTCCTTGAATAACTTGTACATTTCTTTTATTTGCTAAAATTTTTAATCCATTATTCATATCACTAATTATATTTTGTTTCCATCTTTTAATATTTTCTAAATTAAAAGATAATTTTTTATTAAAAATTTTTAATTCTGTAAACTCTTTATATTCTTCTAAAAATTTTGAAAAATGTAATAAAGCTTTAGAAGGTATACAACCATAGTTTAAGCATACTCCTCCTAACACAGATTCTTTTTCAATTAAAATAGTATCTATTCCTAAATCAGATGCTCTAAAAGCAGAAGAATATCCTGCAGGACCTCCACCAATAACTACTAAACTTGTATTAATAACTTGTGTATTCATTTTAAAATATCCAAAATTTATTTTTTTTTTAAAATTTAAAAAACTTTATAAATTAAAATAAAATTTTATAAAAATTCTCTAAATTTTTATTTAAATTTTTTATAAACAAAGCTCCATCTACTCCATCAATAACTCTATGATCATACGATAAAGATATAGGCAATAGCAAACGTGGAATAAACTTATCTTTTTTCCATATTGGTTCAATTTTTGCTCTAGAAACTCCTAAAATTGCTACTTCAGGAAAATTTATAATAGGAGTAAATTCCATTCCTCCAAATCCACCTAAATTAGAAATAGTAAAACTGCTATCTTTTGTATCATTAAATAATAGTTTTTTCTTTTGTGCTTTTTCTGATAATAAAATTAACTCCTGGGAAATTTCTAAAACATTTTTATTATCTACATTTTTTAATACAGGAACAATAATTCCTTTTTTAGTGTTTACAGCTATTCCTATATTAATATCCTTGTTAAGGATAATTCGATCTTTTTTAGAATGTAAAACACTATTAAATTTTTTATATTGAATTAAATTTATTGCAATAGATTTTATAATAAAAGGTAATAAAGTTAATTTTACATTTTTCTCAGTAAAATTTTTATTTATTTTTTTTCTAAAATTTTCTAAACATGTAATATCAATTTTATCAAATTGCGTAACATGCGGAATATTCTTCCAATTTCGAGTTAAATTTAAACCTGAAAATTGTTGTATTTTACTTAAAAAAACAACTTCATTATTTTTATTTAAAATATTTTTATTCTCTTGCTCATTTTCATAAAATATTTTTTCTTGCATGTTATTATCAAGTTTTTTCTTCCCTTGTAAAGAAAGAAAATAATTTTTTACATCTTCTTTTAAAATTCTATTTTTTCTTCCTGTACCTTGAACATGAGAAATAGAAATATTTAATTTACGGCATAATCTTTTAACTGAAGGTGAAGAATGTACATATTTTTTTTTCTTCTTATCTTCATTTCCACATATTTCAAGATTTTTCTGTTTATAATGATTTGAAGATGTTAAATTTTTATTTATAGAAACAACATTATCATGTTGTTTATTTTTATTTGATTCAAAAACTTGTAAAATTGCAATTGGAGAATTAACTTTAACTATATCGCCAACTTTAACTTCAATTTTTTTTATAATTCCATGATGTAAACAAGGAACTTCTATTGAAGCTTTTTGACCTTCTACAATAATTAAACCTTGATCTATATTAACTTCATCATTAATATTTACCAAAACCTCTATTACTTCAGCTTCTTCTATTCCAATATCAGGAACTTTAATAACAATATTCACTTTAATTTATACTCCTATACTAAACGCGGATTTATTTTATCAACATTTATATTAAATTTTTTAATAGCGTCTAAAACTAACTGAACATCTATTTTTCCGAATTTAGATAACTCTTTTAATGCCGCTATTACAATATAATATTCATCAATTTCAAAATATTGACGTAAATTTTTTCGACTATCTGAACGTCCATATCCGTCCGTTCCTAAAACTCTATAAGATACAGAAGGAACATATTTTCTTATTTGTTCAGCATATAATTTCATATAGTCTGTAACAGCAATAGCAGGATTATTATTCATAATTAAAGAAATATACGGTAATTTAGATTTTTTAGAAGGATTTAACATATTCCATCGATCACAATCTTGTCCATTCCTTGCTAACTCTGTAAAAGAAGTCACACTATAAATTTCTGAACTAATATTATAATTTTCAAATAAAATTTTTGCAGCTTTTCTCACAATATTTAATATCGCACCCGATCCCAACAATTGTATAGAAAAAGATTGATTACTAGAATATTTTTCTAATTGATAAATTCCTTTACAAATACCTTCTTTTGATTTGTCTGATAAACCTGGCATATCATAATTTTCATTTGTTACAGTAATATAGTAATAAATATTTTCTTGACTTGAACCATACATCCTTTCTAAACCATTCTGAATTATTACTGCTAATTCATAAGAATATGCTGGATCATAAGAGATACAATTAGGAATAGTCAAAGAATAAATATGACTATGACCATCTTCATGTTGTAAACCTTCTCCATTTAAAGTCGTACGACCAGACGTCGCTCCAATTAAAAATCCTCTTGCTTGTTGATCTCCTGCAGCCCAACATAAATCTCCAACTCTTTGAAAACCAAACATCGAGTAATAAATATAAAAAGGAATCATTGGAAAATCATTTGTACTATAAGAGGTAGCAGCAGCTAACCACGATGATAAAGCTCCTAATTCATTAATTCCTTCTTGTAAAATTTGACCGCTCTTGTCTTCTTTATAATAAGATAATATCTCTTTATCTTGAGGAATATACTTTTGTCCATATAAATTATAAATTCCTATTTTTCTAAATAAATCTTCCATTCCAAAAGTACGAGCTTCATCTGCTATAATAGGAACAATTCTTTTATTAATTTTATTATTATTTAACAAAATATATAAAATTCTTACAAAAGAAATAGTAGTAGATATTTGTTTTTTATTTTCTTGAAGCACAGAAGAAAAATCATTTAAACTAGGAATACATAATTTTTCTGAAAAAAAAATTTTCCTTTGAGGAATATATCCACCTAATCTTTTTCTTTGAGAATGCATATATTTATATTCAGATGAATTTTTAGAAAAAGAAATATACGGTAAAAATTTTAATTGTTTATCTTTAATAGGCAATTTAAAATTATCTTTAATATATTTTATATCTTCTAAACTAATTTCTTTAGTTTGATGCGCTATATTTTTTCCTTCAACATTCTTCCCCATTCCATAACCTTTAATAGTATGAAAAAATATTACTACAGGTTTATTTTTAATATCTTGCGCTTTTTTTAAAGCAGAATAAATTTTTTGAAAATCATGCCCACCTCTATTTAATTTCCAAATTTCCTCGTCTGTCATATTTTTTACAAGTTCTAACGTTTCTGGATAACGACCAAAAAAATTTTTTCGAATATAATTTCCATTTTTTGATCTAAAAGTTTGGTAATCTCCATCTAAGGTTTCATTCATTAATTGAACTAATTTTCCAGTAAAATCTTCTTTTAATAAATGATCCCATTTGTTACCCCAAATCACTTTAATAGTCTCCCATCCAGAACCACGAAAAATACATTCTAATTCATTAATAATTTTCCCGTTTCCGTTTACTGGACCGTCTAATCTTTGTAAATTACAATTAATAATGAAAATTAAATTATCTAATTTTTCACGAGACGCAATATTAATAGCACCCTTAGATTCCGGTTCATCCATTTCTCCATCCCCTAAAAAAGCATAGACTTTTTGACCATCAGTGTTTTTTAAATTTCTATTTTTTAGATATTTTAAAAATTTTGCTTGATAAATAGCACAAATAGGACCTAAACCCATCGAAACAGTAGGAAATTGCCAAAAATCAGGCATTAATTTAGGATGAGGATAAGAAGGTAATCCTTTTCCATGTACTTCCTGTCGAAAATTGTTAATTTGATTTTCTGATAATCTTCCTTCTAAAAAAGCTCTCGAATAAATTCCAGGAGAAATATGTCCTTGAAAATAAACTATATCACCTGAATTTAAATCATTTTGCGCATGAAAAAAATGATTAAAACACACTTCATAAATCATCGCAGAAGATTGAAAGGATGATAAATGACCACCTAAATTCAAATTTTTTTTAGATGCTCTCAAAACCATCATAATTGCATTCCAACATACAGAAAAACAAATTTTCTTTTCTAATTTTAAATTTCCTGGATATAAAAATTCTTTTTCAGAAGAAATCGTATTAATATAATCTGTAGAAAAGATTTTTTTATTTAAAATATTAATATTTTTATATTTTTTTAATATTCTATTAATTAAAAACTTTCCTCTTTTTAATCCATCTCTTTTTATAACTGATTGTATTGAATCTAACCACTCCTTTGTTTCAATAGGATCTATATCATTTTCCTTATAATTATTTATATGCATTTAAAATTCTCCTTTTTATGTATTTTAAAAAAATTTTTTTAATCTTTAAAAAGATAGAAGAAATTAAAAAATATATTTATATAAAAATTTTTTATTAAATAAATCTAAAATAGATATTAATTTAATTACATGAAAATATTAAAAAATCAATGACAAAAAATTTCTTTTAAAAACTTTATCTTTTTAAAAACTATATACGAAATATAATATCTCTATTATAACTTTTATTCTTTCTTTATAATTAAATATTTTTTATAAAAAATATTTTTTGAACACTTTAACTACATTATATACATTTACTCAAATAAAATTTTTTAAAAAATTATTATAAAAATATATATTTTATAAATAAATATTAAAATTTTTATTTTAATGTATATTTTTTAAAAAATATAAAAAACCTTTAACTGCTTTCAATGCAGAAAAATCAAAATATTTTACAAAAAAATAAATACAAAAACTTATATATTCTTTCTATATAAAATATAGAAATTATCTGTAATATTTTTTTATGTAAAAAATTCTCATTTTTTTAAATATTTATTCATCAAGGCAAAATTTGTAATTTGTTTGTGTATTTCCATATGGACTAAATTGAGAAAAGCAAATTTTACTTAATTTTGACACAATAGCATATTTTAATGACTCTAACATATTTGAAAAAATAATAAAAGATTCACGCTTGTATTCTGATTTAGGATCCTTTTGTGCATATCCTCTTAAATGGATTCCTTGTCTTAAATATTCCATTTCAGATAAATGTTCTTGCCAAAACAAATCTAATGTTCTTAACATGATAGACTTCTCTACATTTCTCATATAATTAAATCCAACAATCTTTTCTTTTAGAAAATAGTTATTTTTAAATTTTTTTAATATAATTTCCAAAATATCTACTTTTTTGCAAATTTTTTTATTATTTAAAACATCTTGAAAAGAAAGAAAAATAGAAAAATATTTCAACAAATGTTTTTCTAATTTCCTAAAATCAAATTTTTTTAAAGAAATTTTATCCATATTAATAAAACTTTTTACTATAGAAAAAAACACATCTCTAGAAATTTCTAAAATAGTACTGTGAATATTTCTTTTCTTTATTAATATATTTCTTTGTTTATATATTATTTTTCTTTGTTCGTTAATTACATTATCGTATTCTAACAAATGCTTTCGAATATCAAAATTTCTACTCTCTACTTTTTTTTGTGCATGCGAAATTGCTTTACTCACCCACTGGCTTTCAATAGATTCACCATATTTCATACCAAGATTTCTCATAACTTTGATTACTTTTTCTGAAGCAAAAATTCTCATTAAGTGATCTTCCATAGAAACATAAAACCTTGAAGATCCTATGTCTCCTTGGCGTCCAGATCTTCCTCTTAATTGATTATCTATTCTTCGGGATTCATGTCTTTCAGTACCAATTACATGTAATCCTCCTACAGATAAAACTAAATCATGATTTTCTTTCCATTTTTTTCTTTTTAAATCAAAAACACTATCTTTCTTATGAAGACTAGAATGAAAATCTTGATTTTCAAAATATCCTCCTAAAATAATATCAGTTCCTCTACCAGCCATATTTGTTGCAATAGTAACTGCACCTAATTGTCCAGCCTGAGAAATAATACTTGCCTCTTGTTTATGAAATTTCGCATTTAAAACATTATGTTTAATATTTAATTTAGATAAATATTTTGAAATAAATTCAGATTTTTCTATAGAGATTGTGCCAACTAAAACTGGTTGTTTTTTAGAATAACATCTTTCAATATCTTTAATAATAGCTTCTAATTTTTCTTTTTCAGTTAAATAAACTAAATCAGGAAAATCTTTCCTAACCATAGGACGATTTGTAGGTATTACTACAGTATCTAAATCATAAATTTCTTGAAATTCAAAAGATTCAGTATATGCAGTTCCAGTCATTCCTGATAATTTTTTATACAAACGAAAATAGTTCTGAAATGTAATAGATGCTAAAGTTTTATTTTCATTTTTTACTATAACATTTTCTTTTGCTTCTATTGCTTGATGTAATCCATCAGACCATCTTCTTCCAGGAGTAATACGACCAGTATGCTCATCTACTATAATGATTTCATTATTTTTAACTATATAATCAACATTTTTAGTAAATAATTTATGTGCTCGTAAAGAAGCAAGAATATGATGTAATAACTTTATATTCTGAGAGGAATATAAAGATTCATGTTTCTCTATAATTTTTTTTTTTACTAAAATTTTTTCTACTTTTATTAAACCACGTTCTGTTAAATGAACTTGTTTTAATTTTTCATCTAAAAAAAAATCTCCTTCACCAATAAAATCTTCTGTATCTTCTTTTTCTTGTTGAACCAAATGCACAATAATTTTATTAATCTTTACGTATAAATCCGAACAATCATCTTCCTCGCCTGATATAATCAAAGGTGTTCTAGACTCATCAATTAAGATAGAATCTACCTCGTCAATTAAAGCATAATTTAAATTTCTTTGCACTTGATCTTCAGGACGGAAAACCATATTGTCTCTCAAATAATCGAAGCCAAATTCATTATTCGTTCCATATGTTATATCTGCATCATAAGCTTTTTTCTTTTCATCAAAAGAAGAACTTGATAAATTTAACCCCACACTTAAACCTAAAAACTCAAATAATTCTTTATTTGTATCTGAATCGCGTTTAGCTAAATAATCATTCATAGTAATAATATGAACACCATTTCCTGAAAGAGCATTTAAATATACAGGAAGTGTTGATGTTAAAGTTTTTCCTTCACCAGTCTTCATCTCTGCAATACATCTATTATGTAAAACAACTCCACCTAATATTTGAACATCAAAATGACGCATATTAAATACTCTTTTACTTGCTTCTCTCACAGTCGCATATGCTTCTATTAATAAATTATCTAAAGTATCTTTTTTCTTTAAACGATTAATGAAAACTTTTGTATTTTCTTTTAATTCATTATCAGTAAAATTTTTATATACACTTTCTAATTTATTAATTTCTTGTACAATTTTATCTAATCTATTTAATATTTTATCATTACGAGTTCCAAAAATACTTCTGAAGAAACTAAAAAACATTTTTTTTTCTCTTATATAAAAATTTTAAATTATATATTAAAATTTTTTAATTTTATTTTTCAATATATATAAAAATAAATAATAAAAAGTTTTAATAAATTTGTTTGATTTTTAAATTTTAAAATAAATCATTTTAATTATCCTTAATTATAATTATACAAATTTTGCAACAATAAAATTACAAAAATTTATTATAAATTAAAATCCACTGCTGAAAAAAAAAGAAAAGAACATAAAAAAAAATTATAAAAAAAAAAAATTATTATTCTTTATATTAAATTTTTTAGAATATTTTACAGATAATAAATATAACCCCTTGGATTGTACTGTCGGTCCGGACAAACTTCGATTTCTCAATTTTAAAAGATCTGATAACCAGGATTTTTTTTTTTTAAATCGACCAATTTCAATTAAACAACCGACAATATTTCTCACCATATGATATAAAAAAGAATTTGCAGTAATATCAATAATTATAAAAAATTTTTTATATTTATATACTTTAATATTTTTGATTTCTCTCCAAGGAGTAAAAGACTGACAACCAGAAGCTCGAAATGAAGAAAAATCATGTTCTCCAATTAATGATTGACTAGATATATTCATTCTATTTACATCCAAATTACAAAAAACATGATTCACATTATTTCTTAAAATAGAAGATCTAATATCACTATTGTATATAATATAACGATAACTTCTTGAAATAGCAGAATAACGTGCATGAAATTTATGAGAAACATACTTTGCCCAAATAATAGAAATATCTTTTGGTAAAAAACTATTAATACCAAAAATCCATGAATGAATTTCTCTGAAAACTTTAGTTTCAAAATGTATCACTTGATTAATAGCATGGACACCAGAATCTGTTCGACCTGCGCAAAAAATTGTAATATCCTCATTAGCTATTTTTGATATAGAATATTCTAACTTACTTTTAATAGAATATTTTTTAATATGACTCTCCCATCCATAATATTTACTTCCATCATATTCCACTCCACAAACTAATTTCATAATTTTAAACCTTTTTTCAAAAAAAAAAATAATTATTATAAATAACTTTAAGATATAAATTTTTAAATATTTTTTGTTTAATTATTTTTTTTAAAAAAATCGTATGAAAGAATAAAAAATTTTAAAAATATTTAATTCCATATTATAAATTTCTAATATATATTAGAAAATTAGTAAAATTTTTATTATATTAACTCTATTCAATTTTTTAAAAAAAATAAAATTATAGGAAAAAAATGAAAAAAAAAAATTCTAATAAATCTTCTTTAAGTATTTTATCATTAGCAGGCGTTTGTTCTTATCAAAAAAAAAAAAATGAAAAATATATGAACTCTAATCAAATTCAACATTTTAAAAAAATCCTTGAAACATGGAAAAAACAATTAAAAAAAAAAAATAAATATCAAATATCTAAAAAATCTTCTAATTTTCCAGATCCAGTTGATAGAGCAGTGCAAGAAGAAGAATTTAATTTAGAGTTATTAAATCAAGATAGAGAAAATAAATTAATAAAAAAAATTGAGTATACATTAAAAAAAATCAAAGAAAAAGAATTTGGATATTGCTCTTCTTGCGGAGTAAAAATAGGAATTAAAAGATTAGAAGCTAGACCTACCGCACATTTATGCATTGATTGTAAAACATTAGAAGAAATTAGAGAAAAACAAATGCTCGGATAAAAAAAAAGATAGTGAAAAAGAAAAATTCTATTTCACTATCTTAAAAAAATTAAATTATACTCATGTATGAGATTAATTATAATATTAAAAATATTCAATATGCTTTTAATAAAAACACTTTAAAATAAATAAACAACATGATCATAATTCATAAAAGAAATCATAATATTTCTCGTAAAAAAATTAGTAAAAACGCGCTAAAAATTTTATTCCGATTAAATAAATCAGGATATCAAGCTTATCTTGTAGGAGGAAGCGTCAGAGATTTAATAATAGGAAATGAACCAAAAGATTTTGATTTAGCAACTAATGCTACTCCTTTTGAAATACAAAAATTATTTAAAAACTGTAGATTAATTGGACGAAGATTTCAAATTGCGCATATTATTTTTAAAAAAGAAATAATCGAAGTATCTACTTTTAGAGGAAATACAAAAAATAAACAAATAAAAAAAAAAATATTTAAAAAAAAAGAAAAATTAGGAATATTATTAAGAGACAATGTTTTCGGAGAAATAGAAGAAGATGCAGAAAGAAGAGACTTAACGATAAATACTTTATATTTAAATATATTTGATTTAAGTATTAGAGATTATGTCGGAGGAATTCAAGACATTAAAAAAAAAATTATTCGATTAATTGGAGATCCTGAAACTCGATATAGAGAAGATCCTGTAAGAATGCTTCGAGTCATACGTTTCTCAGTACAATTAAACATGAGAATAGAAAGAAAAACAGCTATAGCAATTCCCAAATTAGCAAAATTAATATCTCATGTTCCTGCAGCAAGATTATATAGTGAATTAAATAAACTCTTACAAACAGGATGTGGATATAAAGCATACAAAAAGCTAAAAAAATTTTCTTTATTAAAAAGAATTTTTCATTTTCCATTTTTACATTATAATAAAAGAATAAATTTATTAATTAATACTTTAACAATTCATGTATTAAAAAAAAACGATAAAAAAATTAAAAGAAAAAAAAAAATTAATCCCGCTTTTTTATGGTCTGCAATATTATGGTATCCATACGTTTTTCATATAGAAAAAATACAAAATGATAAAAAAATTAATTACAAAGATGCTGCATATATTTCTTTAAAAATTATTTTAAAAAAAGCCTCTTATATTTTATCCATTCCTAAACAAATAATTTTCGCAATCAAAGAAATTTGGAACATAATAAATATAATTAAATTTAATAAAAAAAAAATTTTCTTGAAAAATAAAAAAAATAAAAAATTTCATGAAATATATAAATTATATATTTTAAAAAAAAATATTGAAAAAAAAATAATTTTTTCAGAAATATAATAAAGTAATATTTTTATTTTTAAGAATAGTTATTAAATTTTATTTTATAAAAATTTTAAATAAAAAATATCAAATTTAAAATTAATTTTTTTATTTAAAATTTCTATAAAAAAATTAATTTATTCTTTAATAAAAAATTTTATTAAAAAAATAAAAAAATTATTTCTTTTAAAATTCTTTATAAAAAAATTTTTTAATACTATTTAACTAAAATAAAATATTTTATATTTATACAATTAAAAAAATAAATAATATGGAAAATAAAAAAACATATAAACATTTATTTTTAATGTTTTATTAAATAACAAAATATATAAAATTTTTTAATTTTTTATTTAAACTTTTTCAAAAAATATCACAAAAAAATATTTTTAAAAAAAATTTTTTAAAGATTTTTTCTGTTCTCTTAATAAAAATAAATTATCATGAAAAAATTTCTTCCTAATCTAAAACTTCTTTATAAAATAAAGAATTCATCATTTTCATTGAGATATCAAAAATAAATAAAAAAAAGATTAATAAAATTACAAAATAAAAATTATTCAAAAAATTTTTTTATAATTATTTCATTATTTCTTATAATTTAAATAATCAATTTTGAAATTTTACAAATTAAATTTAAAAAATAAAAAAATTTCTATACTGGATTACATAATTATTTTTTTTATTTAAAGAATATACAAAATTTTTTTAAAGAAAAATCATAATATATAAAAAAATTTTTTTATATGCTAAAACAAAAAATCATTTTTTATATATAATTTATAAAATATGAAAAAAAATTAAAAAAAATGAAAAAAATATTATTTATAAACATTTAATAAAAAAATTAATCTGTTAAATTATAAATAAGAAATAAAAATTTCAACAATTAAAAATAAAAAAAATTATTCATTTATTAAAAACAAATTAAACAATTTTATTGAAAAGCTAGGAGATTTAAAAATGATTCAAGTATTAAAATTTGGGGGAACCTCTTTAGCTAATTCACAAAATATACTTTTAGTCTCAAAAATAATTATAAAAAAATTTAAAAAAAATAAAATTGCAGTTGTTTTATCAGCTCCAGCTCAAATAACAAATCTTTTAGAAAAAGCAATTAGATTAGCAGTTAAAAAAAAAAATTATAAAAAAGAAATTTCTAAAATAGAAAAAAAATTCTATCAAATAATAAAAGAGCTCTCTGTAAAAAATGAAAAATTTTCTTCAAAAGAACTAATCAATAAACTTGATACAGAAATAAAATTTCTCAGAAAAACATTAAAAAGTATATATTTTTTAAAACAATGCCCTGATAATGTTTTTGCAAAAATAATTTCCAAAGGAGAAATATTATCGACTAAAATAATGGAAAATATATTAATTTCTAAAAATTATAAAACGTTTATTATTAATCCAATAAAAAATCTTATTGCTCATGGAAATATTTTAGATTCTTCTGTTGATATTCAAAACTCAAAAAAAAAGATAAAAAAATTAAATTTTCATAAAAAATCAATTATTTTAATGCCTGGATTCATCGGAGGAAATAATAAAAAAAACTTAGTTTTATTAGGAAGAAATGGATCAGATTATTCTGCAGCCATTTTATCTGCATGTCTACAAGCAAAATCTTGTGAAATTTGGACAGATGTTAATGGAATTTTAACCTGTGATCCTAAAATAGTATCTAATGCAAAAATAATTTCAAATATTACATATAACAAAGTCTTAAAACTATCAAATTTAGGAGCAAAAGTTTTACATCCAAAAACAATTTTACCATTAAAAAAATTTAATATTCCATGTTATGTGAAAAATACATTTAATAAAAATTTTATCGGAACAAAAATTGAAAAAAAACTACAAGGAAAAAAAATCCAAGATTATCCTAGTATTACATATATCAAAAATATGTATCAATTTTTAATAACATGCACAAACAAAGAAAATAATATAATACAAAAAAAAATCTTAGAAAACTTTACAAATCATAAAATTTCAATTTTTTCTATTGTTAATACAATCGAGAAAAAATATATAAATTTTTATATACAGAAAAAATATTTTAAAAAAACTCTATATATAATAAAAAATAAAATATTTCAAACAGAAGATTTTCAGAAAAAAATCAAAATAAAAAAAAAACTATCTATGATATCTATTGTTCAAGAAAAAATTTCTGAAAAAAATAAATTATTAAAAATGATCAAAAAAATATATAAAAACACTCAAATTGATATTTTACAATCAATTACTTATCAATCAAAGGATATAATTTCATTTATTATTAATTCTAAAAACAGAAACAAAGGAATAAAATTAATACATAAAATTATTTTTAATCCATCTAAAATAATAGAAATTTTTTTATTAGGTATAGGAGGAATTGGACAAACTTTATTAAAACAAATTTCTCAAGAAAAAAGCAGACTCAAAAAAAAAAATATATCTATAAAAATTTTTTTAATAGCAAATTCAAAAAAAATACTTTTTAATAAAAATGTAATTAATATCAAACTATGGAAAAAAAAATTTCTAAATAATACAAAAAAATATATTACAGAAAAAAAAATTATTGAAAAAATAAATAAAATAATTAAAAAAAATAATTATATTAATCCGTCTATTATTGACTGTACTTCTAGTAAAAAAATTTCAAATCAATATATTAATTATATCAAAAAAGGATATCATGTAATTACTTCAAATAAAAAATTTAACACAGGAGATTTAATTAATTATAAAAAAATTAGAAAAATAGCACATAAAAAAAATAGAAAATTTTTATATGAAACAAACGTTGGTGGAGGATTGCCTGTTATCCAAACAATAAAAAATTTTATGAAAACAGGAGATAAAATACTACATTTTAAAGGAATTCTTTCAGGATCATTATCTTTTATTTTTGGAAAACTAGAAGAAGGAATGTCATTTTCACAAGCAATTAAAAAAGCTCAAAAAAATGGATTTACAGAACCTGATCCAAGAGAAGATCTATCAGGATTAGACGTAGCAAGAAAGTTGCTAATTATTGCTCGTGAAATAGGACATAATATAGAACTTAAAGATATCAAAATACAAAAAATCCTACCAGAAAAAATCAATAAAAAAAATAATATCCAAGAATTTTTAGAAGAAATAAAAAAATTTAATAAATATTTTTTTGAACAAATTAATTCCGCAAAAAAAAACAATCAAAAAATAAAATTTATAGGAACAATTAAGAAAAATGGAATCTGTGAAGTAAAAATTGCAAAAATAAACAAAAAAGATCCATTATATAATGTAAAAGATGGAGAAAACGCATTATCTTTTTACAGTAAATATTATCAACCTATACCATTAGTAATAAGAGGATATGGAGCAGGAAAAGAAGTTACAGCATCGGGCGTTTTTTCTGATTTATTAAATACTATTTTGTAATATATGGAATATATAAAATGATAAAAATATATGCACCAGCATCTATTGGAAATGTAGGAGTTGGATTTGATATCCTAGGTGCTGCAATTACTCCAATAAATAATACACTTTTAGGAGATATTATTACTATAAAATCATCTCATAAATTTCAATTAACTAATACTGGACAATTCTCTCAAGAAATACCACAATCTCAAAAAGAAAATATTGTATGGAAAGCATGCTCTTTATTTTTTAAAAAAATTCATAAAAAAAAAAATAAAATACATATAATTCTTCAAAAAAATTTACCTATAAGTTCTGGTCTTGGATCTAGTGCATCTTCTATCGTATCTACATTAGTTGCTTTAAATACTCTTTTTAATAAACCTTTAAATAGAAATAAATTATTAAAAATTATGGGATCATTAGAAGGAAAAATATCGGGTGAAAAACATTACGATAATGTAGCGCCATCTTATCTTGGTGGAATGCAATTAATTTTAAATACAAAAAAAAATATTTCTAAAAAAATTCCATATTTTAAAGAATGGTTCTGGATTATCGCGTGGCCAGGAACAAAATTATCTACAGAAAAATCTAGATCTATTTTACCAAATTTATACAAAAGAAAAACATGTATTCAATATGGGAAAAATATTTCAAAATTTTTATATTCTTCTTATACTAAAAGGTCAGATTTAGCAATATCTTCTATAAAAGATGTTATAGCAGAACCTTTTAGAAAAAAATTAATTCATGGATTTATTCAACATAAAAAAAACTTAAAAAAAATAGGCTCTTTAGCTCATGGAATTTCTGGTTCAGGACCTACTCTTTTTTCAATTACTACAAATAAACAAAATGCTAAAAAAATCCAAAACTATTTTCTAGAAAATTATATACAAACAAAAGAAGGATTTTCTCATATTTGTAAAATAGATTCTTTTGGTGCAAGAGAAATAGGATAAAAAAAATAATGAATTTATATAATCTTAAAGATATTAAAGAAAAAGTGAATTTCACTCAAGCAATAAAATTAGGTTTAGGAAAAAAACAAGGTTTATTTTTTCCAGAAATTATCCCAAAGATTTCTAAAAAAAAAATAAAAAAATTAATTAATAAAAATTTTATTACAAGAAGTCAAAAAATTTTATCAATGTTTATTGGTTCTGAAATAAAAAAAAAAACGATTAATTCAAGTATTCAATCATCATTCTCTTTTCCTGGTCCAAAAATTTCTTATATTAAAAAAAACATTGCATGTTGTGAATTATTTCATGGACCTACTTTAGCTTTTAAAGATTACGGTGCAAGATTTATGGCACAAATATTATCTTTATTAAATACAGAAAAAAAATCTATTACTATTCTTACAGCAACTTCAGGAGATACAGGAGCAGCTGTAGCGCACGCATTTTATAAAATGAAAAATATTCGAGTTGTTGTACTTTATCCAAAAGGGAAAATTAGCACAATACAAAGAAAATTATTTTGTACTTTAGGAAAAAACATTACCACCATTTCCGTTGATGGAAATTTTGATGAATGTCAAAAATTAGTAAAAAAAGCATTTAATGACTCAGATATTAGAGAATATACACAACTTAATTCTGCTAATTCAATTAATATTAGTCGTTTACTTGCTCAAATTTGTTATTTTTTTGAAATATTTCATTTAGTTCCTAAAGACCTTCATAATAAAATAGTTATTTCTGTACCATGCGGAAATTTTGGAAATTTAACCGCTGGATTAATAGCAAAATCCATGGGTTTACCAGTAAAAAAATTTATATTATCTACAAATTCAAATAATACTGTTCCAAGATATTTAAAAACAGGAATATGGAATCCATATAAAACAATTTCAACTATTTCAAATGCAATGGACATTAGTAGACCAAATAACTGGCCAAGAGTACAAGAAATACTAAAAAAAAATAAATGGAAAATTAATAAACATTTAGAATATGGTTCTGTATCAGAAAAATCAACAAAAAAACATCTTAAAGAACTATTTCAAAAATTTAATTATATCTCTGAACCGCACGCTTCTATTGCATATACATTACTAAAAAAATCATTAGAAAAAAAAAATTTATATGGAATCTTTTTAGGAACTGCACATCCGATTAAATTTCAAGAAACAGTTGAAAAAATTTTACAAATAAAATTAAAAATACCAAATTCAGCATCAAATTATATTAATTTAAAAGAACTGTCTTATAGTATTAAACCTAGTTTTCATTTGTTAAAAAAAATATTAATAAAAAAATAAAAAATAAAATAGAGAGGGAAAAATCCTCTCTATAGAGGAAAATAAAATTTTTTTTATACATTAAACAAAAAATGTATAATATCTCCATCTTTAACTATATAATCTTTTCCTTCTAATCTTATTTTTCCAAATTTTTTTGCATTACTTTCAGATTTATATTTTATAAAATCTAAATAACTAATAACTTTAGCGCGAATAAATCCCTTACTAAAATCACTATGTATTATTTTTGCTACTTCAACAGCAGAAGAATTTTTTAAAAATGGCCAAGCTCGAACTTCTTTAACACCAACAGTAAAAAAAGTTTTTAAATTTAAATTATGATAAATAGAAGAAATTATTTCAGAAATATTAGTATCTTGATTTCTTTTTATCAAATCACTTGTACTATAAGATGTCGGAAAAATAATCTTTATACAATCATTCTTTAAAAAATTTTTCACTCGCTCTAATAACAGTTTATCATTGATCTTTGAATCAGAATTAATTAAAAATAATGTAGGTTTTAATGTGAGAAATTTGAAACTTTTTAGGAAAGATAATTCTATTTCAGAAAATTTTACATCTTTTAAAAAAGAAAATTTCTCTAAATGTAATAAACACTTTTTCAATAATTCTCTTTCTTGTAACAAAATATTTTTATCTAAATATTTGTTACGTTTATTTAGCAAAAGACTTTTTTCACATATTTCTATATCTGAAAAAATTAATTCTGTATTAATTATTTTAATATCATTAATAGGATCAATTTTTTTTTGAATATGTATAATATTTTCATCTTGAAAAACTCTAACAACATGAATTAAAGAATCTACGCCTCTAATGTTATCTAAAAACTTATTTCCTAATCCTTCTCCTTTATGAGCTCCTGGTACTAATCCTGCAATATCAACTATTTTAATAAATGTTTTAGTAACTTTTTTTGGACAAATAATTTTTTTTAATTCTAATAATCTTTTATCAAAAATAGGAGAAAACCCTATATTTGGATTAATTGTACAAAAAGGAAAATTTAAAGAAGGAACTGATAAATTTGTTAAAATATTAAAAATAGTAGATTTACCTACATTAGGTAAACCAATAATTCCACATTTTACACCCATATTTTTCCCTAAAAAATGAAACAATCTTCAAAAAAAATTAAAAAGAAAAAATTTTATAAATTATTAAATTTTTATCATTTATATACTAAAAATGGAAAGAATAGATTTTCTAATTGCTTTAAATATTTTTTTTTTTTCACATAAATCCGGTGGTGATAAAACATAATCAGATGTTACATAATTTTTCTGTGGTCTACCAATCCCAATTGATAAACGCTGATAAAAAGTTTTTTTTTTAAATGCTTGAATAATTCCTTTTAATCCTTTATGTCCATTACTTCCAAAACCATTTTTCAGTTTTACTTCACCAGGTTCTAAATCTAATTCATCATGAATAATTAACATTTCTGATAATTTTATATTATAAAAAGAAGATATTTTTAATATTGGTAAAAAATTTAAGTTCATAAAAATATCTGGAATAAATAAAATAATTTTTTTTTTTGAATATATAATATTACTTTCATATCCATTAAATTTTTTTATTTTAATAAATTTTTTATTATATAATTTTGATAACATTTCGAGATACCATACTCCTGTATTATGACGTGTTTTATTATATTTTAACACTGGATTTCCTAGTCCTATTATCATTTTTATATTTTGCAAAATTTAATACCCTAAATTATTATTAATATGAAAAATATTTTAAAAATAAAGATACTTTTCTATATACTACAAATGTATATAAAAATTTAAAAAAGATATTTTTTTAAAAAAAAAAAAAAAAAAAAAAATAAAAAAATAGATTTATTTTAAAAGAAATGTAATTAAAAAATTTTTAAAATAATAAATTTATTATATATAAAAATAGACATGCTAAATATCTAGAAAATATTTAAAAAATTTTATATCACATACAACAGTTTATTCAATAAAAAATTTATTTTATGTGTTTATAAATTTATATTAAAATTCTATAAATGATATTAGTTTCCTAAAACTACTTTAAATTAAAATTTAATACAAATATTTTTAAAAATCAAAAAATAAAAAAATAATAAAAATATTTTCTATCTAAAAAAAAGATAAAAAATATTTATAATAATTTTAATTTTATTATATACAAAATAATTTTCTTCATTTATATTTTTTAAAATATTCAACTCAAGAAGAAATATTTATATAAAATTTTATTTGTTATTCTTAACATATCAAGATGAATATGTTAAATTTTAATCTTTAAAATTAAAATTCTTTACTTATATTATAGATATCGCTTTCTAAAAAAATTTATAAATTTCTAATATAAATTAGAATTATATTTTCATTCTGGAATAAATAATGCATACAATAAAAAAAAAAAGTTTATTGAGTAAAAGATTTAGAACATTTTATCCAGTTGTAATTGATGTAGAAACAGCAGGTTTTAATCCAAAAACTGATGCAATTTTAGAAATTGCAGTTATTACATTAAATATGAACGAAAATGGTTGGTTAAACATTGAAAAAAAAATTCATTTCCATGTTAAACCATTCCAAGGATCTTTAATTAAAAAAGAAGCTTTATCTTTTAATAAAATTGATCCTTTTAATCCGTTAAGAGGAGCTGTCAGTGAAAAACAAGCGCTCAAAGAAATTTTCTCAATTATTTATCAAGGAATAGAAAAATATGGCTGTAGTAAAGGAATTATTGTAGCACATAATGCAAATTTTGATCATAATTTTCTTATGGAAGCATGCAAAAGAGGAAAACACAGAAATAATCCTTTTCATCCGTTTGCAACATTTGACACAGCAGCATTAAGCGGATTAGCAGTAGGGCAAACAGTATTATCTAAAGCATGTAGAGCAATAGGATTATCTTTTGATAATAATCAAGCGCATTCAGCTTTATACGATACTTTAAAAACTGCACATTTATTTTGTAAGATTGTTAATCGTTGGAAAAAATTAGGTGGTTGGCCTATAAAAAAAAAATATAAAAAATTTTTCAAAGATACAATGTAAAATTTTTTTCTAAAATTTTATACATTATATCTTCAAATTTCAAAAAAATATGTTTTAAACAAATATTTAAAATAATTCTTTATTTTAAAATTTCATTTTTTTTTAACAAACATTTTTTAATAATTTTTTTTAATTTACCGCGATGAAATAAATCTTCCATAATATCACTTCCACCGATTAATTCTCCTGAAATCCATAATTGAGGAAAAGTTGGCCAATTAGAAAAAATAGGCAATTCTCTTCTAATATCTGGATTTTGAATAACATCTATATATGCAAATCGTACTTTTAAAGATGATAAAATTTTTACTGCTTTTGCAGAAAAACCACAACTAGGAAATTCAGGAGAACCTTTCATATAAAGAAGAATAGGATTTTTATTAATTTGATCTTGAATTTTGGAAATAATTTTCATAAAAAAATACCTCTATTAAAGAATAATAAGATTATAAAATGAATATATTTTATTTGTAATTAAAAAAAATATATTTATAATATATTTATTAAATAATACAAACATACTAAAATATTTATGATATTCATTTAATTAAATATTATAAACATTTATATTTATGGGGCTGATTTTGGATTTGACAAAATATTTTTATATTAGTGTGCATGACGAGGTTCGGTTTGCCTCGTTAAAAAACCGAAAAAAAATATCTGCAAAAAATAACAACGAATACGCTTTAGCAGCTTAAAAAACTGTTTTAAAGCCCATTTTAATTTTATTTTCTTCTCTTAAAATAAAATTATGTATAATGGATATAAAATTTAGAGATCGCATAAAAAGTTTGTTTTTGCTTTTTATGTTAAAAAAAAAAACTATTTTTCTTTTTAAACGTCTTTAATAAAAAAGAAAAAGAAAAAAAATTATATAAGACTAATCATGTAGTACATTAATAAAAAAAATTTTTTGGACGCGGGTTCAAATCCCGCCAGCTCCAAAATAAAATAATTATAATCATATTACGAAAATCCAATTAAATTTATATTTTTTTTTGATGAAAGAATTTTTTCAATCTTTAAAAAATTTATATTAAAAATTCATGTAAAAAATTTACTTTTGTTATTTAAAATATTTTTGGAAAAAAAAATGCAAAAAAAAAAACAATCAAAAAAAAAACATTCTCAAGAAAAATATAGCGTAAATCAAAAGATAGAAAAAAAAAAAGATAAAAAAATTAAAAAATTAAAAAAAAAAATTAACGAAATAAAAAAAAAAATTAAAGAATCTCCTTTAAGATTATTTGCAAAAATTGAAAATTTAAAAAAAAAAACTCAAGAAAACATTCAATCTATAAAAAAAGAAAAAAAAAAAATATTTTTTGAAAAAATTTATATCGTGTTAAATAATCTTAAAAAAATTATTGATAAATTAAAATCTAAAAAATGTGAAAATATTCCAGAATTTCAAGGAATTATATTAATCAAGCAATCTTTAAAAGAAATAATTAAAAAAAATATAAAAAAATGTAATATAAATGTAAAAAAAAACTAAAAAATAACTTTCAAAAAAATCAAAATAACTAATCTATACTCCAATCAATAACTTTTTTTTTTTGCTTTAAAAGAATTTTATTTACAATAGAAAAATGTTTACAACCAAAAAAACCTCTATATGCAGAAAAAGGAGATGGATGTGATGCACATAAAATATAATGTTTATTTTTATTAATTAAATTAATCTTTTTTTGTGCATATAATCCCCATAAAAGAAATATAATTCCAGAATGATACTGATTGATTAAATATATGACATAATCTGTAATTTCCTCCCATCCATATTTTATATGAGAACAAGGTGAATTTCGAGAAACTGTCAATATAGAATTTAAAAGAAAAACACCTTGTTTAGCCCATTTTTTTAAATCACCAGATTTAATTTTAATGTTTTTGTGTATATCCGAAGTTAATTCTTTAAATATATTTTTTAAAGAAGGAGGATAATTAACTCCTTTATTTACAGAAAAACATAAACCATTAGCTTGATTTGGTTTAAAATATGGATCTTGTCCTAAAATAACTACTTTAATACGTTCAAATTCAGTGAAACGAAAAACATTAAAAACATCTTTTTTTTTAGGATAAATGTCTTGAAAATTTCTTTCATAATTAATTTTTTGAATAATTTTAAAAATTTTATTTTTTTTTTTTTTAATAAATTTTTCCAAGTAAAAATATTATTTTTCATGAGATTTCCAAAAAATTATTTCTTGTAAAAAAATGATTATTTAAAAATATAAAAATAAATTAAATTTACTATAAATAATATAAAAAATATTATAAAATTAAAAATATAAAATACTTTATTTTCAAAAAAATAAATTAATTTATTATATAATATCCATTATATAAAAATAACCTCTTAAGGAAGGATTTCATGACATTAGTTACTCAGTTAGCTCCTGATTTTATAACATCTGCAGTCTTAAAAAACGGAAAAATTATTGATAATTTTCATTTTAAAAAATATATATCTAAAAAAAAAGCTGTTTTATTTTTCTGGCCAATGGATTTTACTTTTGTTTGTCCATCAGAAATTTTATCTTTCAATAAATATTATAAAGAATTTAAAAATAGAAACGTAAAATTAATAGGAATATCATTTGATTCAGTTTTTACTCATTTAGCTTGGCAAAAAACAAAATATAAAAAAGGAGGAATTGGACCAATAAAATTCGTTATGGCATCTGATATTAAAAGAAATATACAAAAATCTTATGGAATAGAACACCCTATATTAGGAATGGCATTAAGAGCATCTTTTTTAATTGATGAAAATAGAATTATTCGACATCAAATTGTTAATGATCTTCCTTATGGAAGAAATATTAAAGAAATGTTAAGAATGATTGATTCTTTAATTTTTTACAAAAAAAATGGAGAAGTATGTCCAGCAAACTGGAATATAAAAAAAGAAGGAATGCAACCTACTCCTGAAGGCGTTTCAAGATATCTTGCAAAAAAAATGAAAAAAATATAATTTCATTCGATTAATCAAATATATAAAATAATTTCCATCATTTGATTAATCGAAATATAAAAAAATAAATAAATCTTTTTCTTAAAAATATTTTTTTTTAAAAAAATATAAATTCAAATTTATTATTTTTTTCTAAAAATTATCATCCTCTAAATCATCATCTAAAAAATTTTCATTGTTTCTTTCTTGATGATCATCATTTTCAAAAAAATTCTTCTCATTATTTAAACTATGATCATTTAAAAAAGAATCATCATTCTCTACTTGATTCTCTTGAAAATTATTTAAATGATTTTCAAAAGGTTCAGAGCTCTCTATATTGTCTACATATATATTATTATTAATTTCTTGAGATTCTTCAGATGGAAAATAATTTTCATGTGCAATATGTAAAATTTCTTCATCTGGTCGATGATGGCTAAATAAATTCATTAACATATTTCCAGCAACCATCCCTCCTGCTACTCCTGCTGCTGTTTGCAAAGCATTTCCAAGAAAACTATTTTCAGAAGAAATAGAATTATTATTTATTGGAACGGACGTATCAGGATGATTTCTATGCATATGATAAGATGCATTTCCTTGATTATTATTTTTAAAAAATTTTTCTCCATTTTTTTCAGATGAAAGATATTTATCAAGTAATCCAGATAAAAAAGTTTTTTTAGAAGTGGAATGAGAATTTTTGTGTATTTTTTTTTGTAATTCATCAATAATTTGATTTAATTTTTTTATAGCAACTTCTTGAACTAAAATTGTTTGAATCATGTAATATACAGAATTTTTTTGCTTTTCATAGCAATCATTAATAAATTTTTCTGCATCTTTATCTCTAACAGAAGATTTTTCTTCAGCTTTTTTAAGACGAAAAAACAATTCTTCAACTAATTTTTTTTCTTTCTTATCCATATTATCCTTTAATAATTAACGTATAAAATACTATTAAAAAATATTTTCTTATTTAGTAAAATTAATTTTTTATTAAATATAATAAATATTTTAAAATAAATTAAAATAATAGTAAAACTCTATTTTACATATATTCATATAAAATACTTAATAAAAAATTATATTTCGCTAAGATTCAAGGAATTATAGCATTATGTTATAATTAAAAATTAAAATAAGAACTATAAAAATAAAAATAAAGAGAAAAAATTTAATGACAAAATTTGCTAAAGAAATAATAAATGTAGAAATTGAAAAAGAATTAAAAAATTCTTATTTAGATTATGCAATGTCTGTAATTATTGGTAGAGCATTACCTGATGTAAGAGATGGATTAAAACCAGTACATAGAAGAATACTTTTTGCTATGTATATCTTAAAAAACACCTGGAACAAACCATATAAAAAATCTGCACGTATAGTCGGTGATGTCATTGGAAAATATCATCCACATGGAGATACAGCTGTATATGATTCTATTGTGAGAATGGCGCAATTTTTTTCTTTGAGATATATTCTCATTGATGGTCAAGGAAATTTTGGATCTATTGATGGAGATTCTCCTGCAGCCATGAGATATACTGAAATTAGAATGTCAAAAATAACACATACTCTTTTAAATGATTTAGATAAAAAAACTGTAAAATTTACAAAAAATTATGATGGATCAGAAAAAATTCCAGAAATCCTACCTGCAGAAATTCCTAATCTATTAATTAACGGGTCATCTGGAATAGCTGTAGGAATGGCTACAAACATACCACCACATAACCTATGTGAAACAATTAATGCCTGTTTACAATATATAAAAAATCCAGAAATTAGTTTAAAAAAACTAATGAAATATCTTCCTGGGCCTGATTTTCCAACATATGGAATAATTAACGGAAAAGAAGGAATAAAAAAAGCATATAAAACAGGAAAAGGTAAAATATACATTCGAGCTAGAATAAAAATTGAAAAAAATATAAAGACAAAAAAACAATCAATAATAATATATCAACTACCTTATCAAACAAATAAATCTCGTTTAATTGAAAAAATTGCTCTTCTTGTAAAAGAAAAAAAAATTGAAGGAATCTCTGCTTTAAGAGATGAAAGCGATAAAGATGGAATGAGAATTGTTATTGAAATTAAAAAAGAATCTATTTCTGAAATTATTTTAAATAAATTATACTCTTTAACAGGATTACAAACATCTTTTGGAATTAATATGGTAGCTCTAGATCAAGGTCAGCCAAAATTAATGAATTTAAAAGATATATTAAAATCTTTCATTATGCATAGAAAAGAAATTGTAACGCGTAGATGTTTGTTTAATTATAAAAAATATAAAAAAAAAATTTTCTTATTAGAAGGTTTAGCAATTGCATTAAATAACGTAGATTTGATTATTAAATATATAAAAAAATCCAAAAATACTGAAATAGCAAAAAAACTTCTATTATCAAAAAAATGGAAAATTAATTCTTTTACAAAAAAGTTAATAAAAAAAAAATATACAAATATTAAAACATATGTTTTTAATATTATCCAAGTTAATAAAATACTAAATACAAGATTAAACAAATTAACTCATTTAGAATGCGAAAAAATTTTCTCACAATATAAAAATATCAAAAAAAAAATTTCTTATTTAAAAAAAATATTAAATCATGAAAAAAATATGCTAAAAGTTATTAAAGAAGAACTAAAAAACATTAAAAAAAATTTTGGAGATCCTAGAAGAACTGAGATAAAAAAAAAAACATCAAATATCAAAATACAAGATATGATTACTTCTAAAAATGTCGTAGTCACATTATCACATGCAGGATACGTAAAATATCAACCAATTAATGAATATGAAGCACAAAAAAGAGGAGGAAAAGGAAAATATGCCGCTAAAATGAAAGCAAAAGATTATATTGAAAACCTTGTTATAGCAAATACGCATGATACAATACTATGTTTTTCTAGTAAAGGAATAATATATTGGATGAAAGTGTATCAACTTCCAGAATCAAATCGTCATTCTAGAGGAAAACCTATAGTTAATTTATTACCATTAAATAAAAAAGAAAGAATAACTGCTATTTTACCACTAAAAAAATATAAAAAAAAAAAAAATATATTTATGGCTACATCATTAGGAATTGTTAAAAAAACAGCTTTAAAAAAATTCCAAAATCCTAGAAATAAAGGGATTATTGCATTAAATTTAAAAAAAAATGATGAATTAATAGGAGTTTCATTAACTAGTGGAAGTGATAATATTATGTTATTTACTTCTAAAGGAAAAGTGGTACAATTTTCAGAAAAATATGTAAGATCAATGGGAAGAAATGCTACTGGAGTAAAAGGAATCAAAATAGACAAAAAAGATAAAGTAGTTTCTTTAATAATTCCTAAAAAAAAAGGAGAAATTCTAGTTATTACAAAAAAAGGATATGGTAAAAGAACAAACATTAAAGAATTTCCAATTAAATCTAGATTAACAAAAGGAGTAATATCTATAAAAATTACTAAAAAAAACAAATCCGTTGTCAAAGCAATTCAAGTACAAGAAAATAACCAAATAATAATTATTACAAATGCTGGCAAACTTGTAAGAACAAGAGTATCAGAAATAAATATTTTAAAACGTAATACGCAAGGAGTTATTTTAATCAGAATGTTCAAAAAAGAAAAAGTAGTTGGTTTACAAAAAATACAAGAAAAACTTATATAAACAATTGATTTAAAAAATAAAATTTAAAATACTAATAATATGTAATAAAAAAATTTTTAACAGGTAATAAAAGTGAAACAAAATTTATATGTTATAAAAAGAAATGGAAAAAAAGAACTGATTAATTTAGAAAAAATTCATAAAGTATTAAATTGGGCATCTAAAGGATTAAAAAAAATTTCTATTTCACAAATTGAACTTAAATCTAGAATACAATTCTATAATGGAATTAAAACAATTAATATCCATGAAACAATAATTAAATCTGCAGCTGATTTAATTTCAAAAGAAAATTCAGATTATCAATATTTATCAGCAAGATTGGTAGTTTTTCATTTACGAAAACAAGCATATGGTCAATTTCATCCTCCTAAATTATATCAGTTTATAAAAAGAATGGTAAAAAAAAAAAAATATGATAAAAAAATACTTGAAAAATATTCTAAAACTGAAATTCATACAATAAATACTTTTATTAAACATAAAAGAGATATGAATTTTTCATATGCAGCTATTAAACAAATGGAAGGAAAATACTTAATAAAAAATAGAGTGACAGGAAAAATTTATGAAACAGGACAATTTCTATATATTCTAATTTCAATGTGTATATTCTCAAATTATCCTAAAAAAAATAGACTAAAATATATAAAAAAATTTTATGATTCTATTTCAAATTTTGAAATTTCATTACCGACTCCTATTATGGCTGGAGTTAGAACTCCCAATCGTCAATTTAGTTCATGCGTTCTAATTGAATGTGATGATAGTTTAGATTCAATTAATGCTACATCAAATTCAATAATAAAATACGTTTCAAAACGTGCTGGAATTGGAATTAACGGAGGAAAGATAAGAGCTTTAGGAAGCCCTATAAGAAATGGAGAAGCATTTCATACAGGTTGTATACCTTTTTATAAACACTTTCAAACAGCTGTAAAATCATGTTCTCAAGGAGGTGTTAGAGGAGGATCCGCAACCTTATTTTATCCAATATGGCATTTAGAAGTAGAAAATTTAATTGTTTTAAAAAATAATAGAGGAATTGAAGAAAATAGAATTAGACATATGGATTATGCAGTACAAATAAATAAATTGATGTATAAAAGAATGATTCTAGGAAAACAAATTACATTATTTAGTCCATCTGATGTTCCTCATTTATATAAATATTTTTTTTCAGATCAAATAAAATTTAAAAAATTATATTTAAAATATGAAAAAAATAAAAAAATTCGTCAAAAAAAAATTAACGCATTAGATTTATTTTCATTGATTCTAAAAGAAAGAACATCGACTGGAAGAATATATATACAAAATGTAGATCATTGTAATACTCATAGTGCATTTAATCCTAAAAAAGCTCCAATTAAACAATCAAATTTATGCCTAGAAATTACATTACCAACAAAACCACTCAATGATCTTCATGATAAAAAAGGAGAAATTGCACTTTGTACATTGTCTGCAATTAACCTTGGAAAAATAAAAAAAATACAAGAAATAAAAAAAATCGCAGATCTAATTGTACGTGCACTTGATGAAATATTAGATTATCAAAAATATCCAATTTACGCAGCAAAAAAAAGTGCTCAAAATCGAAGATCATTAGGTATAGGTGTTATCAATTTTGCATATTATCTAGCTAAAAATAAAGTACGTTATTCTGATGGAAGTGCAAATAAAATCACTCACAAAACATTTGAAGCAATACAATATTATCTTTTAATAGCATCATGTAATTTATCTAAAGAAAAAGGACCATGTAAATCTTTTCAAGATACAAACTATTTTCAAGGAATTCTACCAATAGATACATATAAAAAAGATATTGATACTATATGTGACGAAAAACTACATTTAAATTGGGAAAAATTAAGAAACAAAATAAAAAAATACGGATTAAGAAATTCTGCTTTATCTGCATTAATGCCATCAGAAACTTCTTCTCAAATTTCTAATGCAACAAATGGAATTGAACCACCAAGAGGATATATTACTGTTAAAGCATCAAAAGATGGAATACTCAAACAAGTAGTTCCAGAATATGAAAAATTAAAATCAAATTATGAACTTCTTTGGAATATTCCAAATAATACAGGATATCTACATTTATGTGGAATTATGCAAAAATTTATTGATCAATCTATTTCCGCAAACACAAATTATGATCCAAAAAAATTTAAAAACGAAAAAATACCAATTAAAATACTTATACAAGATTTATTAATTGCTTATAAATATGGATTAAAAACTTTATATTATCAAAACACCAAAGATGAAACAAAAATATTACAAAATAAATTTTCTGATAAAAATCATAAACAAAACTGCAACGAAATATGTTTTATTTAAAATTATGAAATTTAAGGTTATAAAATGAAATTTACTACTTTCTCAAAAAAAAAAAATAATCAATTAAAAGAACCAATGTTTTTTGGTCAATCAGTTAACATTTCTAGATATGATCAACAAAAATATATTATTTTTGAAAAAATCACAGAAAAACAATTATCCTTTTTTTGGAGACCAGAAGAAATTGATCTTTCAAAAGATAGAATAGATTTTCAAAATTTATCAAAAAATGAAAAACATATTTTTTTAAGTAATTTAAAATATCAAACACTCTTAGATTCAATTCAAGGAAGAAGTCCAAATATTGCATTTTTACCAATTGTTTCTATACCTGAACTCGAAACCTGGATTCAAACATGGTCTTTTTCAGAAACTATTCATTCGAGATCATATACTCATATTATAAGAAACATTACTCATTCTCCATCTTTAATATTTAATGATATTATTGATAACAAAAATATCTCACGTAGAGCGAAAGATATTGCCAAATATTATGATGAATTAATTAATTTAACATACTATTGGAATTTATTTGGAGAAGGTAATCATATTATTAATAATAAAAAAAAAAAAATTACATTAAAAAAATTAAAAGAAAAACTATATCTATGTTTAATTAGCGTAAACGCATTAGAAGCTATTCGATTTTATGTAAGTTTTGCTTGTTCTTTTGCGTTTGCTGAAAGAAAAATAATGGAAGGAAATGCAAAAATTATTAAATTAATTGCAAGAGATGAATCATTACATCTAACAGGAACACAACATATATTAAATATTCTTTATCATAGAAAAAACGAATCAATGTATAAAACAATCATAAAAAACAAAAAAAAAGCGTATAAAATATTTTTGATCGTAGCAGAACAAGAAAAAAACTGGGCAAAATACCTTTTCAAAGATGGATCAATGCTTGGTTTAAATCAAGAAATTATTTGTCAATATATTGAATATATCACAAATATTAGAATGAAATCTATTGGCTTTCAACCTTTTTTTAAAACTCGTTCTAATCCTATTCCTTGGATTAATTCCTGGTTAATCTCAGATAATGTTCAAGTCGCTCCACAAGAAGTTGAAACAACTTCTTATTTAGTAGGACAAATTAATTCCGATATACCAAACAAATACTTTAAAAATTTTAAATTATAAATATGAACAAAAAAATTATTACAATACATAATAAAAACATACAAATACAATGTAAAAAAAAAAAATTATCTTTATTAAAAATTTTAATAAAAAATAATATTTATATTTGTTATCAATGTCAAGAAGGATACTGTGGAACATGTAGAATTATTCTCCTTAAAGGAAGAGTATTTTATAAAAAAAATCCTTTAGCTTCTTTACAAAAGAACGAAATTCTGACATGTTGTTGTAAAATTTCAAATGATATTACAATAAAATTGTATACATAAGAATTTATAAAGTAATATTTAAAAATTTTTTTTAAATGCTTGAATAGATGTCACTGCAATAGTATATACAATATCTTGAATAGTTGCACCTCTTGAAAGATCATTTACTGGCTTACTTAAACCTTGTATAATTGGACCTACAGAAATTATAGAACAAGATCTTTGTACTGCTTTATAAGTAATATTTCCACTATTTAAATCTGGAAAAATAAAAACATTTGCTTCTCCAAAGATTTTTGAATCAGGGCACTTAATTCTTGCAACACTAGAATCTGTAGCAGAATCATATTGTATTGGTCCTTCTATAATTAAATCAGGTCTTTGATTTCGTACTAAATCAGTAGCAATTTTAACTTTATCTACCATTTTCCCTGTTCCAGAATTATTTGTAGAATATGATAACATAGCAATTTTTGGAATAATTCCAAATAATTTTGCAGAATCAGCAGATTGTATAGCAATTTCAGATAAATCTAAAGCGCTAGGATTAGGATTAATCGCGCAATCTCCGTATACAAAAACTTTTTTATCAAACAACATAAAAAATATGGATGAAATTAATTTTGTATTTTTTTTCATCCTAATTATTTTTAATGCAGGACGAATAATATCAGCAGTAGTATTTTCAATTCCTGCAACTAATCCATGATATTTAGAAAAATTTTTCAAAAGTATCATAGATATTATGATATTATTTTTTTTCAAAATTTTTTTACATTCATTTAAATCAAAATTTTTATAAATTTTACTAAAAAAACTAATATAATCATTTATTAATAACTGAGGATTATAAACTTTTATTTCCTGAGGTAAAATTAAATTTAATTCTTTAGCTCTCATATAAATAAGAGAAGGATTTCCAAATAAAACACAATTACAAATATTTAATTTGTAGCATAAATATGCAGCTTGAATAATTTTCTTATTTTCTCCTTCAGGTAAAATAATTGTTCGTTTCAATTTCTTTGAATTATTTTTTAATTGATATAAAAAATTATAAGAAGAAATATTTTTGTTCATTCCCTTATTTCTTAATGTTGAAAAAATAACATCAGAAAGAACAGAAAACATCACTTTCTTACGCTTTTCTCTAAAAATTTTTTCACGAAAAAAATTTATTTTATTTAAGGAACAAAAAATTTCAAAACTATTAATGTGTGTAAAAAAAATAGAAATTCCAAAACTCTTAAAATTTAAATATAACTCACTTTTTAAAATATCAGATTGATCATTTTGAATAACCAATATAGAAAAAACAATATTATTTTTCTGAAAAAAATATGAAAAACTTTTTAAAGAAGAAAAATCAGAAGAATAAATAATCAATAAAGTGTTTCTATTTAAAAATTTCTCTATATCCGGATCACCATTTTTATATAATAAAATTAAATTTATTAATAAATCTTTTGTATTCTGTAAATACTTTTTTTTAACATATAATTCTTTTAATAAAATTTTTTGACTAATATAAAGATTTTTTTTACCTAAAGATACTACTCCTAAAATAGAATTTTCTTTATACTGTAGAAAAACATTTTTTGAAAAAGATTTCTGAAATATTTTTTTTTTCTCTTGTAAAAAATATTTTTGAAAATCTTGATATTTTTCTAAAAAAAAATTATCTACAACATTAATAATAATTCCTAAATTTCTAGAAGAATCATTCTTTAAAAAAAAATTATTCATTAAATAATTTTTATATAAAAAATCTTTAATAAAATTTCCTTGTAAAGTACAAACAAAAATAATTTCTGCATTTAAAATATTTGAAATATCTAAATTTAATTGATTAAAAAAATTTATAGAAATATCTTCATTACATGAAAATCCTTCTATTAAAAAAATTTCTTCTTTATTTTTTTTTAAATCAAAATGTAAAATATTTTCTAAAAATTTAACATATTGTTCTTGATTTAATAACGAAGTATAATCATTCATATAAGAAGCTTTCATGACTTGACAAGTCTTATAAAATTTTTTTAAATAATAAGATGTATCTTTTATATTTTTTTTTCTAAAAGGACTAAAAAAACCGAAAGAAATATTCTTCTTTTTTAAAATGCTCGCATAAGATAAAATTGCAGAAGTAATTTCTTTATTTCTACCTATTGGAATAAATATAATATTACGTGTCATAAAATTACCTTCACAATTAAAATAATTTATTAAAAAATTTTTTAAAATTTATTTATTATCTATTAATTTTTGAGTTTCTAAAGCGATAAATAATTCTTCCTTGGTTGGAATAACTAATATAAAACGAGAATTTTTTTTATTAATAAAATAATTTTTATTTTCTTTAACAGTATAATTTAAATGTTCATCTATATGAAATCCTAATAAACTTAATTTTGAAATTACTTTTTTTCTTATAAAGAAAGAATTTTCTCCAATACCTCCTGTAAAAACAATTGCATCTAATTTCCCATTCATCAAACTACTATACCCACTAATATATTTAGCTAATCGATGACAAAAAATATCTATAGATAATTTAGCTTTTTGACTATTATAATAATTTTTTTCTAAATAACGACAATCACTATTTTTATTATTTATTCCTAATAAACCTGATTTTTTTGTTAAAATATTTTCTATTTTTTTTATTTTTAAACCTAATTTATTATACATAAAAAATATTATTGCTGGATCTAAATCTCCACTTCTAGTTCCCATCACTAAACCCTCTAATGGAGTTAAACCCATAGAAGTATCAATTGAATTACCATTTTTAATAGCAGTGATAGAAGATCCGTTTCCTAAATGACAACAAATAATATTTAATTCTTTTCTGGATTTTTTTAAAATTTTTTCTATTTTTAACATTATATAACTATAACTAATTCCATGTGCTCCATAACGTCGAATTTTATATTTTTTATAAAATTCATACGGAATTGCATATAAATAAGAACGTTTCGGAAGAGAAGTATGAAAAGAAGTATCAAAAACAGCAACATTTTTATTTTTTAAATACGGAAAAAATTTATATGAAATATCAATCCCAATTAAATTTGCTGGATTATGTAACGGTGCAAAAATTGATGAATTTCGAATAATTTCTAATACATTTTTATTAATTTTTATAGAACAATTAATTTGATCTCCTCCATGAACTATTCTATGACCAATTCCATAAATTTTTTCATAATATTTAAAACAATTTTTTTTCAAAAAACGAAAAACAAAACTTAAAGCATGAAAATGATCAGTATAATTTGGTAATTTTTTTTGATAAATTTTAGAATTTATAGTTATATTAACTCTTGTATCTTTTAAAAATAAACACTCAACATTTCCAAAAACATATTTTTTTTTAGTTAATGGATTTAAGATTGCAAATTTTACAGAAGAACTACCGCAATTTAAAACTAAAATTAATTTTTCTAGCATAATTTTTACTCCTAAATAAAAATAAAAACAATTAAAGTTGTTTTTTTAATTTTCATATATATTAAAATTTTAATATTTAAATATTACCTTTAAAAATTTTTTAATGCAAAGTACAAATATTATTTTTAATAGATTGAATCTTTAATTTTAAAATATCAATAATAGGATCATCAGGACATTTATAAATAAAATAAGACAAATCTTCTATTGCAACTTCATAACATCCTAATTGAGAATAAATTAATCCTCTATCTCGCACTTCATATGGATCTTTTGGAAAAATTTTCAATAAAACATTACTTACATTTAATGCTAATTCTATTTTTTTTTCTTCCATTAAAGAAGATTTAAGAACATTAAAAAATTTCTTTAATACGTCTTTAGATTTAGCAACTTTTAAATAACTTTCATTAAGATCAATTGTAGAACTAATATTTCCTTTTAACCAAAGGTCTAAAACACGATTATTTAAAATCTCTCCATTAAAAGGATTAATTAATAAAGTTTTTTTATTAGATAAATTAGATTTTAAAATAATCTGTGTAGGAAAAATTACTGGGTCTAAAGAAATATTTAATTTGTTAGCAAAATGTAATAAAATTATTCCTAAAGATAAAGCTGTTCCCCTATAAGTTTGTAAAACTTTATCTAATAACAACACATCTGATAAATTATACTTTCCATTAATTTCTTTAAATCTCCAAATAAAATAAAATAAATTTAATAAATTTTTTAACTGATTGTGAGAATTTTTTTCAAAAGATAAATGCTCTTTAGCTTCTTTAATTTTTTTTTTTATTTGAAAAAAAAATAATTTTTCAGGAAAATCTGAAATAATTTTTTTTAAACAAAAGGATACAGATTCTAAAATAGTTAATTTAGAAAAATTCACACCTAAAAAATCTTTCATGTTTTTACCAAATGAATATATTAAAATAATTGATAATCATGTATAAAAATATCTTTTTAAACATAAATATATTAAAATATTACTTGCCCTACAGTAACTCGATTTTTTCTATTTAGATCTTTATATGTTTTTATATTAAAATAAAAATATTTTTTAAATAAATATTTTACTTGTTTTTTCTGTTTCCATCCATGTTCTATTAATAACCAACCTTTATTTTTTAAATACTTTTTAGAATTTTTAATAATATGAATTATATCAGAAAAACCATTTTTTTTTGAATATAACGATGTAATTGGCTCAAAAAGTAAATTTCTTTTATACAAAAAAAATTCTTTTTTACTAATATATGGTGGATTACTAACAATTAAGTTATATTTCTTATTATCTACACAAGAAAACCAATTACTACAAAAAAAATTCACATTTTTAATATTTAATTTCCTAGCATTATATAATGCTAAATCAACAATTTTATTTGTATAATCTATTCCTGTTACACAACAATTTTTATTAGAATACGCAATAGAAATTGCAAGATTGCCACATCCAGTTCCTAAATCTAAAACATTCCACGAAGAATTATTTATTTTTTTTAAAGCAATTTCAACTAATATTTCACTATCCGGTCTAGGAATTAATACTCTTTTAGAAACAAAAAAATTCAATGACCAAAATTCTTTGTTATGTATTAAATATGCAATAGGCTCATTACAAGATCTTCGTTTAATTAACTTATTTAAAAAATAAATTTCTTCATCATTTAACACATACTCTTCAAAACATAAAATCCAACTACGTTTTTTTTTTAAAACATAACTCAATAAAATATCAATATCTAATTTAAAATTAAAAATTTTATTTAATTTTTTTAACGCATAATTTTTCCATTCTTTGATATTCATTTATCTATCTCAGATAATTTAGACAATAAATAAGCTTGGTTATCTTGAATAATTGGATCAATTAGAAAATCTAAATTTCCTGATAAAATCTCATCTAATTTATATAACGTTAAATTAATTCGATGATCTGTTACTCTATTTTGAGAAAAATTATATGTTCTATTTCTATCAGAACGCTCTCCACTTCCTAACAATTTTTTTTTTAAAAAAGAAGATTCTTGATGTTTTTTTAAATTTATTGCAGCTTCAATCCTAGCTTGTAAAATAGACAATGCTTTAGATTTATTTTTATGCTGAGAACGTTCGTTTTGACATTCAACTACTATTCCTGTTGGAATATGCATAATTCTAATTGCTGAATCAGTGGTATTTACATGTTGACCACCTGCGCCAGATGATTTAAAGGTATCAATTCTTAAATCTTTCATATTTATTTTTAAACCTTTTTCTTTTGGTAATTCTGGAATAACAGCTACAACACATGTAGAAGTATGTATTCTTCCCTGAGTTTCAGTTTTAGGAACTCTTTGTACTCTATGTCCTCCAGATTCAAATTTCAATCTTCCAAAAGCTCCTTGACCAATTATTTTGAAAACAATTTCTTTAAATCCACCATGCTCTCCATAATGAGAATGTATCAGATCTATTTTCCACTTTTTTAATTCTGCATATCTTACATACATTTTATATAAATCTCCAGAAAAAATTGATGATTCATTTCCTCCAGTTGCAGCGCGAATTTCTATGAAACAATTTAATAAATCTTTTGAATCTTTTGATAATAATGATAAAAATATTTTTTTTTCTAAATTTAACTTTTTTTTCTTCAAAATTTTTAAATCTTCTATAGCCAATGAATAAATTTCTTTATCGTGTAAAATATTTTTTGTTTTTCGAATATTTAATTCATTTTCTTTCCATTTTTTAAATAACAAAACTGTATTTGAAATTTTTAAATGTTCTTTTGATAAATTTAAAAAATATTTTTTATTATGAATAGTATTTTTTTCAGATAAAATTTTTTCCACTTCATATAATCTATTTTCCAAAACTTCTAATTTTTTTAATATAGAAAATTTCATATTTCATAAAAACCTTTTTCTTAAATATATTTAATAAAAAATTTTAAAAATATAAAAAAATAATATCTATATTAAATATCTATAATATAGATATAATAAATTGATACTATTTTAAATATAAATTAATAATATATAAAGGAAATTATTGTAAATAATATAAATTTTTAATAAAATTATTAAATAAAATTTTTAAATATAAAAAAATTTTCAAAAACTTTATTTATTCATTTTTTTTAAAATATGTAAAGTAAAAACTTTTTTATAAAATTTCAAGAAATTTTTATATATTATTTTAATTTAATAAATTATATAGGATTTATATGTCTGATATGAAATTATTTGCTGGAAATTCAATACCTAAATTAGCTCATTCTATTGCAAAATTATTAAATTCTAATTTAGGAAAAGCAACAGTCAATCGATTTAGTGATGGAGAAATTAGTGTAAAAATTGATGAAAATGTTAGAGGAGGAGATATATTTGTTATTCAATCTATTTGTGCTCCATCTAATGATAATTTAATGGAATTAATTGTTATGATCGATGCTTTAAGAAGAGCATCAGCTGGAATAATTACAGCAGTAATACCTTATTTTGGATATGCTAGACAAGATAGACGCGTAAGATCAGCAAGAGTTCCTATTACAGCAAAAGTAATTGCAGATTTTTTATCTAACGTAGGAGTAGACCGTATTTTAACCGTTGATTTACATGCTGAACAAATTCAAGGATTTTTTGACGTACCAGTAGATAATGTTTTTGGAAGTCTAATACTTTTAGAAGATATGATAAAAAATAAATTGAACAAACCAATAGTGGTATCTCCAGATATTGGAGGAGTAATACGAGCTCGAGCAATCGCTAAACTATTAAATGATACAGAAATGGCAATTATCGATAAAAGACGACCTAGTTCCAATATTTCAAAAATTATGAATATAATAGGAGATGTAAAAAATAGAGACTGTATATTAGTCGATGATATGATTGATACAGGAGGTACATTATGTAATGCATCACTTGCATTAAAAAAAAGAGGAGCAAAAAGAGTCTTTGCTTATGCAACTCATCCAGTATTCTCTGGAAATATTTATTCTAATATTCAAAATTCTTGTTTAGATGAAATTATAGTTTGTGATACAATTCCATTATCGAAAAATATAAAAAAATTATCTAATGTTAGAAAATTAACTTTATCAAAAATGTTAGCAGAAGCAATTAGAAGAATAAGAAATGAAGAATCGATTTCAGCAATGTTTAAACATTAAAAAAATTTTTATAAAAAATTTTATATAAAAATACGAGAAAAAAATAAAATAAATAAATTTTTTTATTTTTTCCTCATTTTATTAAGATATTCCATTCCACAAACGAATATAAAAAACGTTAAATGAATAAAAAATACACAATAATATTTTACACCTGAAAATTTATCTTCTTTCATAAATAATCTTCAAAAATACACAGAAAAAATAGCAATAATAGAAGAAGATACCTCATTTTTAATTGAAATAATATCCATTTATCCAATCTATCCTAATACTTTTTTTATTATCTTTTATTTTCATTTTACATATAAAATTTTCATAACTCGAAAACATCACTATCACTAATAAACTGCTAACTCAAACAATATCAATCAAAGATAAAACCACTAAAACTAAACTAGAATTCTGTTATGATAAATATTTCTAGAACAAAAAAAACCTGTTGAAGGAACTTTACTGTTAATAAAATAAAACTTAAAGACAAACCAAAATATACAAGAAATAAAACCATCTACATGAATATACTAATTTTCCAATCATAATTTATTATTTCCTAACTAGAAATTTTTAAAAAACTCTTAAAAACTTTTTAAAAAAAATAATTTGTTTGATTATATTATAATAATTTAATGTTTTTCATAAAATGTATACATTTTAAACAAAATGATACAAAAAAAGATCTTTTATAAGGAAAATAATAATGTATATACGGTATGTTATTTAAAAAGAATATACAATAAAAAACAAAAATGATTCCTCTAAAAAATCCAAAAATACCCCCTAATATAAAATTATCTAATCCAAAAATTTTCATCTCAATAAGAGAATCATATAAGAAATAAAAAGCAATAGATTCTAAAGATAAAACTAAAATATTTATTGTAAAAAAAATAATTAAAATTTTTAAAAAAAAATTAGCAATACAAGAAAAATAATTTATTATTTTTGAATAAAAAAAAAACAACAGAAGATAAAACACAAAAAGATAATATTTCCCTTACAAAACCCCTGAAAAATCCTACAACAGTTGAAATAAAAATACAAAAAATAATAATTAAATCATATATATTCATGTTTTTTCCAAAATTATTATATTGCTTTTAATAAAATAACTTTTTTTAAAAAAAAAAGTTATTTTAATAAAATTAAAAAAAAAATTAAAAAATTTTATTCATATTATACTTTTAAAAAAAAAATTATAGAATATAAAAATTTTCAAAAAATATTCTATATAAATATTCTTATATAAAAAAATTTTTAAAAAAAATATAAAACATCTTTATAAAGATATTTTTTATTAATTAAAATTAAATATTTTAATTTTTATTACATAAAGTTTCTTCAAAAAACTATATTTAAAGATTTTAAAAAATTACAAAACTTTAACATTTAAAATATCTAAATTACAACCAAAAAAAATTATCATTAATGATAGTAAAAAAACAAAAATTTTACAAAATATAAATAATTTTGTCTGAACATAAGAATTTTCAAAATTTTTAAATTTATTTTTATAAAAAAATAGTTTTATAAAATTAAAGTAATAATACAAACTTATAATACTTCCAAAAAAAAGACTAAAAATTAAATTAATATTCTTTCTTATAATTAAAATTTTTAATAAAAAAAATTTACTTAAAAATCCGATTGTTAAAGGTATTCCAATCATAGAAAAAGAAGAGATTATTATAGAAAAAGTTAAAATAGGACTTTTCCAAAAAATTCCTTCATAATTTTTTAACGAATAATTTTTATTTTTATCTAAAAAACAAGAAATTAAATATATGGAACTAAATAAAACTGTACTATTTAAAATATATCCTAATAAATAAATTTCTATTATTTGAGAAAAATTTTCATCATAAAAAAATAATAATGGAATCATTAAATATCCTGAATGGACAATAGAAGAATATCCTAAAAATTTTTTAAAATTTTTTTGAAACAAAGATAACAGACTTCCAAAAATAATAGAACAAAAAATAACACATTCTAACAGAGAAGAAAAAAATGCAATATGAAAAGACGAAAATGTCATATAAATTTTTAAAAAAACAAAGAAAAGAACAATTTTTACTGCATTTGCATAATATGTTAAAACAATTAAAGGAACTTCTGAATAAATATCAGCAATCCAACAATGAAAAGGAAAAACTGCTAATTTTACAAAAAAAGAAATAAATAAAAAAGCTATTCCAAATAAAAATATTAAATGTGTATTATCAGGAATATTTATAAAATCTGATGATTTTAATATAAATAAATTCACGCTTCCAAAAAATAAATATATAAAAGATAAACCTAATAATAAAAAAATAGAAGAAATGCTCGATATTATAAAATATTTAAAAGTAGATACTAAATTAGAATATTTTCTAAAAGAAAAATAACCCATCATACCTAATAAAGGCAAAGATAATAATTCTATTCCAATAAAAAAAGTAAAAATATCATCAGATAAAAATAATAAATATCCTCCGATATTAGATATTAATAATAATAAATTAAATTCTTCTTTATTGACATTTTTTTCTCGTAACCATAAATAAGAAAAAAAACAAGTAAATACACTACTACAGAAAAATAAAATTACATAATAAAAACTTGTATTATCAAAATATAAAAAATAAATTGCATCAATTATAGTATTTCGCATAAAATAACTAAAAAAAAATAATGAACATATTAATCCAAATATAGTCACTAAAAAAGACAAAACAAAATTTCTTTGAATAATAATAATCAATAAATTCAATATAATTGAAATTCCTAAAATTAATACAGGAGCAATAAAAAAAATATTTTCAAGAATTAAGTTCATCGTATATTCTACCTATATATTATAGTAAACGGAGAAATTACTTTCATAATATTTACAATAAAAATTTCAAAAATTTTTAAATAAAAATTAGGTAAAAATCCCATAAAAATTAGTAAGAACATAAAAAATAATAAAATAAAAAATTCTAAATAAGATATTTGATATTTTAAATCATATAAATCATTACTTATTCCATAAAAAATTTTATGAAAAACTTCTAAAAATAAAATAGACAAAAGAATTAAACCAAGCATAGAAAAAAATACTATTATCGGATGTCGTGTAAAAACACCATATAACATGAAATATTCACCAACAAAATTTCCAGTTCCTGGAATACCTAAATTAGCCATAACAAAAAATAAGAAAAAACCAGGTAAATAAAACATTCTATTCCATAAACCACCCATTTTTTCAAAATTATCTGTTTTAAAATTTCTATATAATATTCTTGTTAAAATAATTAATCCAGATGTTGATAAAGTATAAGAAAAAAACTGTATAAAAATTCCTTGAAAAGCAGAAAAACTGCCAGAATATATAGAAATTAAAATAAAACCCATATGAGAAATAGAAGTATAAGCTATAATTTTTTTAATACTTTTTTGTGAGAAAGATAAAAAAATACCATAAAATATACACAACAACCCTATAAAATAAAAAAATTGAGAAAAATTATATGAAGCACGAGGAAACAAAAATAAACTAAATCTTAATAAACTATATATAGAAATTTTTATTACAATACCAATTAAATCAAAAGAACCAGAAATTGGAGTATTTTTCTGAAAATTAGGAAACCAACTATGGAAAGGAATCACAGGAATTTTAATAAAAAAAGACAATACAAAACCAAACATCAATAAATTTTCTGTTTCTATACTAATATGAGAATGTCTTAATAAATTATAATCAAAAGTTAATACATGATTTACATCATAATTGTTTATTACTAAACCTAAAATAGAAATTAATAAAATAAAACCAGATATCTGAGAATATATTAAATATCTATTAGCAATAGAACAACAGATATTATAATTTTTCTCATATTGTCTTCCCCAATATATCATTAAAAAATATATTGGTATTGAAACAATCTCCCAAAAAACAAAAAATAAAAATAAATCTAAAGATAAAAACATACCTATCATATTAGAAACTATACACATCATAAAAAAATAAAATAATCCTATATCACGAATTTTTTCATTCCAAGTTAATAAAATCGAAATGAAAGATAAAAAAGCAGTTAAAAATATCATTAACCATGATAATGAATCAATTCCTAGATGCAAACTAATTCCTAAAGTTTTCATCCAAGATATAGAAATTTCTTCATTCCATATAGAATTCATGTTCTCTTTTAGAAAATAATTATTTTCATAAAAAAGTTTTATTATTAAAAATAAATTTATTACTGAAAAAAATAATACAACAAAACGAGGTATTTTCTTTCCAAGTGTTTCTGATTTCCAGGAAAAAAATCCACCTAATAAAGGCAAAATAATTAATAAAAGAAGTATCATAAAAAAAATCCTATTTCAGAATAGTTTTTAAAAAAATTTTAATAAATTATTGTTAAAAACTTTAAAATATATAAAAAATTAAATTAACAAAACAAGAAGAATAATCAAAACTCCTGTAAAAATAGATAAAATATATAAACTTAAATATCCTTCTTTTACAATAAATAATATTTTTTTGAAAAAATTTAACAAAATATAAAATACTTTTATAATCTTATTTATATAATCTGTAAAAAAAATTCTTTTCAAAAGAATAAATATATTAATAAAAAAAAATTTATAAAAATAATCTAATCCGAAGTTTTTATTAAGAAAAAGCAAGAAAAAAGACGATCTCATTTCCTTATCTTCTTTTTTTGCTTCATTGTAATTTACAACATATGCATAATAAGAAACTGTAATTCCAAACATAGAAAGAAAAAATAAAAATATTTCAAAATACAATTTTTGAAAATTAAAATAGTCAGAAATTAATATTTCTAAATTAGGACGAAAAGAAATTATTCCAATGACAGATGAAAAAATAGATAAAATCAATAAAGGAAAAAAAGAATATATATTAAATACAGATTGAGCTTTTACTAAAGTTCTATTAAAAAAAATTAAAAAAAACATTCTTGAAGCATATATTGCTGTTAAAAAAGAACCAAGAATAGATAAAACAAATAAACTATAAAAATTGTTATTTAATACTCCAAAAATAATTTCACCTTTAGTATAAAAACTAGATGTTAAAAAAGGGAAAGATAGTAAAGAAAGCATTCCTATGAAAAAACAAAAACATAAAAAAGGAAGAGATTTCCGTAATCCCCCCATCTTAAAAATATTCTTCTCATTATTACATGAAAAAATTAAAACTCCGGATGAAAGAAACAATAAAGCTTTAAAAAAAGAATGAACTACTAAATGCGCAATAACAGCATCCCATAACTTCATTCCTAATCCTAAAAACATATATCCAATTTGACTCATAGTCGAATATGCTAATATTTTCTTGACATCATTTTCAAAAATAGCTGAAAAACTTGCAATTAAAATTGTTAGAACACCTAAAAAAGATGTCAAAAATAAAATATTTTGATAAAGTATAAATAAAAACTTCATTCTCAAAATTAAATATACTCCAGCAGTAATCATCGTTGATGAATGTATTAAAGCAGAAACTGGAGTAGGACCTGCCATAGCTTCTAATAACCATATTTGTAAAGGTACTTGAGCTGATTTAGAAATCGATCCTAATAAAATAAACAAAGCAACTAATTGAAAAATATTATTATTATAAATATCACTAGAATGATGAAACAGAGAGTTTAGTGTACAAAAATTTAAAGTTTTACAATATATTAACAATATAAAAATAGCTAATAAAAAAAATAAATCACCTATTCTTGTAACAATAAAAGCTTTCATTGAAGCACGAATATTCGATAAATTTTTATAATAAAATCCAATTAAAGCATATGAACAAAAACCTACTAATTCCCATGAAAAATAAGTTAATAATAAATTATTTGATAAAACTAATAAAATCATACTTGAAAAAAATAAATTAGTATAACAAAAAAATCTTGCCAGATCATTCTGATTACTCATATACCAAATAGAAAAAATTTGTACTAAACATCCCACGCCTGTAATAACTTCAAGCATAATTAAAGACAATTTATCAACATATATCGAAAAATTAATTTTGTTATGATCCACTACAATCCACGTCCAAAAATCATATACAAAAAATTGACTCTTAGGAAGAAAATAGTAAATATAAAAATAATTTGTTAAAAGAAAACATAAAAAAATAGGAAAAACTCCTAAAAAATTATATATATAATTAGGAAACTTTTTATTCGAAAAAACAGTAAATGAAAAACTGATTAATGGAAGTAAAACAATTAATAACAATAAATTCATTTTTTCGTCTCGCATAAAGAATCAATATTTAAAGTATTTTTATTTTTATATAGATTGATTAAAAAAGCTAAACCTATACTTGCTTCAGCTGCTGAAATAGTAATAATAAAAATATACATAATTTGACCATCCATTTGATGTAGAAATTTTCCAATAAAAACTATAGCTAAAGCTATAGAATTGATCATAATTTCTAATCCTATTAAAAGATATAATAAATTTTTACGCATGATAAAACATAAAAATCCTAAGCAAAATAAAAATATTGATAATATTAAACCTTCTGTGATATCAATCAAAATTTACTCCAAAATATTTTTAAAATTTATTTTTTATTATGAGTACAAAAATGAAAAACAATAACTAAAGCCGATAATAAAATCATTGAAGATAATTCTATTAATAAAACATATTTATTAAATAACATTTTCCCTAAATTTTTTATATTTTCATTATAGAAGTTTATATGATGATTAAAAATATGAGAAAAAGAATAAGTAATGATGAAAAATAAAGACATTGCTAAAACAAAACACAAAATTAAATAACGAATAGAAATATTTTTTTTTTCATAAAAAAAATTATTATTCTTTAAATTTAAAATCATCATAACAAATATAAATAAAACCATAATCGCACCGGCATAAATAATTGCTTCCAAAGATCCTATCACACCTTCTCCGATTAAAAAATATATACTGGAAATTGATATAAAAGAAATTATTAAATATAACAAAGAATAAACTGGATTTTTCTGTATAATAACAAAAACCGTAGATAAAATAGAAATTACACTCAGAGTATAAAAAAGATTAATCATACGAAATTTTTTCCTATGGTAAAAGACTTTTTGTGTTAATAACAAAATCTTTTTTTTTTATTTTTTTTTTCAATGATGTAGAAATAGACACTCCTGCATGTTTATAAAAATCATAATCTGAATATTTTCCTGGACCAGAAATCAACAAGTCTTCTTTTTCATATATTAAATCTGATCGTTTATATTCAGATAGCTCAAAATCTGGAATTAATTGTATTGCAGCTGTTGGACAAGATTCTTCACATAATCCACAAAATATACATCTTGAAAAATTTATTCGAAAAAATTTAGCTTGACAACTCTTATCCGGTAAAATTTTTCTTTGCAATGAAATACATCCTGAAGGACAAACAGCTGAACATAAATTACAAGCCACACAACGTTCTCGACCATCTTTATTTTTTGTTAAAACAATTCTTCCTCGATATCGCGGAGATAGATTAACTTTTTCCTCTGGATACAATTTTGTTTCTCTTTTAGAAAAAACATTCATAAAAATTAAAAATATACTTTGAATTTGTGAATATATACTATAAAAAATTTTTTTTATAAACATCTCTCCTCCATAAATTAATACTTTATTATATTAAAGAAAAAAAAGCAGTTAAAATTAAATTAATTAAAGATACAGGAAAACATATAATCCAACCAAACATCATTACTTGATCATATCTTGGTCTAGGTAAAGCTGCTCGAATTAAAATAAACAAAAATATAAAAAAGAAAGATTTTAAAAAAAACCATAGATTAGATTGAAAGAATAATCCATAAAATCCGCCACAAAATAAAGTCGTTATTAAAAATGACATAACTATAATAGAAATATACTCTCCTATAAAAAACATTCCAAACTTCATTCCAGAATATTCAATATGATAACCATCTGCAAGTTCTTGCTCAGATTCTGGTTGATCAAAAGGATGTCTATGACATATAGCTAAAGCAGCAATAAAAAAAGTAATAAATCCCAAAAATTGAGGAAAAATATTCCATAAATTTTGTTGGCTATGTACAATATCTAATAAATTAAAAGAACCTGCTCGAACTACAGTTCCCATCACCGATATCCCTAAAAAAACTTCATAACTTAAGGTTTGTGCAGAAGCTCTTATTGCAGCTAATAAAGAGTATTTATTTCCACTCGACCAACCAGCTAAAAGTATAGGATATACAGATAAACTAGCTATCATTAAAAAAAATAAAACTCCAACATTTAAATTTATTATATATATATCTATAGAAAAAGGAATAATAATTGCTATTAAAAATATTATACTAAAAGATAAAATTGGAGCTAAATTAAAAATAAATTTTTTACTAAAAACAGGTGTCCAATCTTCTTTAAAAAATATTTTAATCATATCAGAAATAATTTGTAAAGATCCAAACCATCCCACGCGATTCGGTCCGTAACGATTTTGAAATAAAGCTAATAAACGTCTTTCTATTACACTTAATACAGCACTAAAAATTACTATTGAAAGAAAAATTAAAAAAGATTGAGAAACAATAGACATTAATTTTTCATTCTTTAAAAATAGAAAATTCATTTTTATACTTCCCTCAAATCTTGTATTTCTTTTCCAATTAAAAAAATCGAAGTTTTATTTTTTCCAATAGGCAAAGCAATTTGACCTACAGATAAATTTTTTGAATAAAATAAAAAAAATTCATACATCTCATCTAAATAAGTAAAAAAAACTTTTTTATGATTAGATAAATTTAAACGTTGCGCATCCAATTCATTAATTTTTAAAAAATTCTTTTCTACTTTTCTTTTAAAAATATCTGAATATTGACTTAATTCTTCGCTTTCAAATAATAAATAATATGGAACAATAACTAAACCATTTTTTTTTGTAAAACGTCTAGGTATATGTTTAAAATAATCTATTTTCCCTGTATTATTATTTTGAGAAAGTAAAATTTTTCCTGGATTTCCAGCTAATAAACTCCCTGAAATTTCTTTTTGATATTTATGTAAACCATTTCCAGAATTCCAATTTGGAGACCATATAAAAGGAATACACGAAACATTTTTATTATGAATAGAACTTCCTTCCATAGAAAATGAAAACATTGTATCTGTATCAAATTTAGGTTGCACTTCATGCACATCAATATCAGCTCGTAAAGCTGTTCTACCACTTGATCTTTGAGGAGAACGAGGAATTTTTTGACCAAAAATTCTAAATAAAGAATTTGGAGCCGATTTTTTTATTTTTTTTAAAAAAGAAATATTTTTAGAACAATCTTCAATAACTTCGTCTAAATTTTTAATCAATCTATTATCTTGAAATAATTTACTTGAAATAAAATTTAAAAATTTCCATGAAGAAAGTATAGAAACAGATTTGTCGTAGAAAGAAACATCATACACTTGAAAAAATCTCTGCGCACGAAGTTCGTAATTTACTACTGTTCCTGAACTTTCAAAAAAATTTGCAGCAGGTAAAAATACACTTGCAAATTCTTTCATTCTAGTAAATTGATGATCTAACACAATAATATTTTGAAATTTTTTAAAAATATTTTTTAAATATAAATAAGGATAAGAAAAAAATAAATCATTTTCTGCAACTATTAAAGTGACAGCATTTTTATTCTTAACTTTACGAAAAATTTTATTTAAAGATACACCATTAACAATTGATAAACCCATAGAATTAACAGACGGAGTTAACAAAATTAATCCAACTTGCAATTTTAAATTTTTTAAAAAATATGCAATATTATAAGCAGTCTTTATTAACGAAATATTTCTAGAATGCGATCCAGAAATAATTAATATTTTTTTAGATTGCAATAATTTTTGAGATATATATAAAGATTTTTTTCTTAAATTCTCATCTAACATGTTTGAATAAGAAAAATCTTTTTGTAAATTTTTAAAAATACAATATCCAAAATAAGATTGATCTTGAATATTTGCTCTATAAGAAAAATCCGCTATATCATCTAATTTAGTATCATCAATATTTGTAGTAAACAAAAATTTTTTTTTATTTAAAGGAAGATTTTGTACTGCAAATGAATGCCATTCATGTAAATTATTTTTTTTTAATAAACTTTTTGATCTTTTTTTCAAAGCTTGCCGAATAGATAAAGCTAACCGAGAAGAAGTTTGAGTAATATCCTCTCCTAAAATAAAAATAGCATCATATTTTTCTACTTCTTTTAAGGATGGAATATGAATATTCCCATGTTGTAATATTTTTAAAATTAAAGATACACATTTTTGATCTATATCTAACATACCTGTGGAAAAATTTTCTTTTCCTACTAATTTCTGCAAAGAAAAATTTGTTTCAATACTTGCTCTAGATGAACCAATTCCTAAAACTAAAGAAGAATTCTTAATAATTTTGATAACCTTTTTTAAAGCTGTATTAGAATCGCATTCCTCTAAAATATTATTTTTTTTTATATAACATTTCTTAGGTCTATATTCTATATTAGAATAACCATATCCAAATCTTCCTAAATCGCATAAAAAATAATTATTAATTTCTTCATGATATCTATTTTCAATACGTCTAATTTGATTAGATCTTTCCCCTACTATAATATTACAACCAACATTGCAATGTGAACAAATACTAGGAGCATATTGCATATCCCACTTTCTAGAAAAATTTTTTGCATAAGTTTTATCTGTAAACACTCCTGTTGGACATATTTCTATTAAATTTCCAGAATATTCACTTTCTAATTCTCCACTTTTAAAACGTCCAAAATACAAATTTGTATTAGAACCATAAACATCAAAATCCTTTCCTCCTGAATAATCTTTATAATAACGAACACATCTATAACATGAAATACAACGATTCATATGATGAGAAATAAAACTACCCAAATATTGATTTTTATATTTTTTTTTAGAAAAACGATATCTTCTTGAATAATGTTCAGAAAGCACTGTCATATCCTGAAGATGACAATTTCCTCCTTCATCACAAATAGGACAATCATGCGGATGATTTAACATCAATAATTCAATAATACTTTTTCGAAAATTTCTAGAATCAGAATCATTAATCGTAATTATAGAATTTTTTTCTACAGGAGTCATACATGACATGACAATTCTTCCTGTACTATCTTCTTTACTTTGATATTTTTTTACTGCACATTGTCTACAAGCTCCTATACTTCCTAATTTAGGATGCCAGCAAAAATAAGGAATATTTAATCCTAAATTTAAACATGCTTGCAACAAGTTATTTAATGGATTAACATCATATTTTTTTCCATCTATATAAATTTTTGCCATAATAAATTTTCCAATTTTCTTAATAAAATATTATTCTTTAATAAAATTCTTTTTTTAAACTTTTATATTAAAAGTGTAATATTTCTCTCAATATTTTTATTTCATGTTTGACTGAATCCCGGAAATTTTTTTGACAAAAATCTTACTTTTTTTTTGAATTCCAGATTCAAATTCTGAATAAAAATATTTTAATGCACTATACAAAGGAGACACAGCCCCTGGAGCATGAGCGCAAAAAGTATTTCCAGGACTCATTTGTACGCATAAATCTTTCAAAATTTTTATATCTCCAACACTTCCTTTCTTATTTTTAATTGCATGTAAAATCTTTACCACCCAAGGTAATCCTTCTCTACAAGGAGTACATAAACCACATGACTCTCGAGAAAAAAATATTTCCAAATTTAAAACTAAAGAAACTATATTAATATTATGACCTATCGCTAGTGCTAATCCAGTACCTAATCTACTACCTAAATTCTGTATAGTAGAAAATCCTATAGGATAATCTAAATGTTTTTCTAATAAAAAGCTCGTACCCGCACCTCCAGGCAACCAAGCTTTTAACTTTAAATTATCTTTCATTCCTCCAGCATATTTTTCTAACAACTCTCTTCCTGTAATTCCAAAAGGTAATTCCCATATTCCTGGATTCTTTACTTGCCCAGAAAAACCCATTAATTTTGTTCCTGAATCTTCATTTTTAGAAAGATTTTTATACCAATCCACTGGATGAGAAATAATTATAGGAATATTTGATAAAGTTTCAACATTATTTATACAAGTAGGAAAACCCCACAAACCTATATTTGCCGGAAAAGGAGGCTTTAACCTTGGATTTGCTCTTTTTCCTTCTAAAGAATTAATTAACGCAGTCTCTTCACCACAAATATATCTTCCTGCACCACTATGTAAATAAATATCCAAAGAAAATAGACTATTTAAAATATTTTTTCCTAAAAATTTATTTTTATACGCTTCATTAATTGCTTGTATTAATACTTTTTCTGGCTTCAAATATTCTCCGCGTAAAAAAATGTAACTACAAGAAACTCCTAAAGCATAAGAAGAAATTATAATACCTTCAATTAATTGATGAGGACAATTTTCTATCATCCATCTATCTTTATAAGTTCCAGGTTCCATTTCATCAGCATTACATATTAAATATCTTCTGTTTTTTATATTACCTTCATTTTTAGGCATTAAACTCCATTTTAATCCAGTAGGAAAACCAGCTCCTCCTCTTCCTTTTAAACCGGAATTAGATACTTTTTCAAGAACATCCTTTGGTTCTAAATCTCTAAGAACTGTTTTTAAAGATGAATAACCATCTTTTTTGATATATTCATTAATCCAAACAGTTTTTCTATCTTCTCGAAAACGCCATGTCAATGGACATTTATCTTCTAATAAATTTTTATTTTTCATTTTCTAAAGAACCTAATAATTTTATAATAGATTTTTCTGTTACAAAAAAATAAGTTTTATTATTAATCATAATTACAGGACCCTTATCACATGCTCCTAAACAACAAATTGGTAATAATGTGAAATTATTATTTTTAGTTGTCTCTCCACATTTAATTCTTAATTTTTTTTCTAACACGTGTTGTATTTTTTTGTATCCAGATACATAACAAACAACACTATCACAAAATTTTATAACATACCGACCAACAGGATTCCTAAAAATTTGACTATAAAAAGTTGCAATACTTTCTAAATCACTTACAGGAATTTTAAGAATCTTAGAAAGAAACAAAAGCGAACTATTAGAAACCCAACCATAATATTTTTGAATAATTTTTAATGATTCAATAACAATTGCTTTATTATCTATATAATGATTTTGAATTGAAAGTATTTCTTTTTCTATTAAAGAAGAAATAATATGATTTTCTCGATTAAATATTTTTTTTTTCATTATTATTTTACCTATCTACATCAGACATAACAAAATCAATACTTCCTAAATATACAACTAAATCCGACACTAAACTACCATTAATTACAGACGGAATCTGTTGTAAATGCGGAAAACTTGGAGTACGAATTCTTGTACGATAACTCATATTACTTCCATCACTAAAAATATAGTAACTATTAATACCTTTAGTAGCTTCAATCATTTGAAAACTTTCTCCTGGCGGTATGATAGTACCCCAAGTAACCTGTAAAAAATGTGTAATTAAAGTTTCTATATTTTGTAACGTATTCTCTTTTGATGGAGGAGTAGTTAAAGGATGATCAGATTTATATGGACCTTCAGGCATATTTTTTAAACATTGCTTTAATATTCGTAAACTTTGATAAATCTCTTCTACTTTAATCATAACTCTATTATAACAATCACTGTTTCCATCACCTAAAGGAACTTCAAAATCAAAATTTTCATATCCTGAATATGGTCTAGCCTTTCTAATATCAAAATTTATTCCTGTTGCACGTAATCCAGCTCCTGTGATGCCCCAAGATAAAGCTTCTTTTTTAGAATATCTAGCCACTCCTTTAGAACGAGATATTAAAATACTATTTTTTAAAGCAACTTTAATATAAAAATTTAATCTTTTAGGTATCCATTTTAATAATTTTTTTAAATAAATGTTCCAACCTTGAGGTAAATCATGTGCTAATCCGCCTATTCTAAACCATGCAGGATGCATTCTAAATCCAGTAATAAATTCTATAACATCATATACTTTCTGACGATCAGTAAAAGCCAAAAATACAGAACTCATTGATCCTACATCTTGAATAAAAGTAGAAATATACAATAAATGACTATTTATACGAAATAATTCAGAAATCATTACTCGAATACACTCTACTCTTTTTGAAACAGTGATTCCTGCTAACTTTTCAATAGCTAAAACATAAGGCATCTCATTAATACATCCTCCTAAATATTCAACTCTATCAGTATAAGGTATATAACTATGCCATGTTTGTCGTTCAGCCATTTTTTCAGCCCCACGATGATGATATCCAATTTCAGGAACACAATTAATAATTTCTTCTCCTTTTAACTGTAAAATAATTCTAAAAGCTCCATGAGCAGCAGGATGATTAGGACCAAAATTTAAAAACATAAAATCTTCATTATTTTGCGTTCTACTCATTCCCCAATCTTCTGGACAAAATTCTAAAGATTTCATTTCTTTTTCTTCTATATCTTGATTTAAAAAATATGGAGAAAATTCAGTTGCACGCGCAGGATAATCTTTTCTTAAAGGATGTCCTACCCAATTTCTCGGCATAAGAATACGAGTTAAATTAGGATGATTTAAAAAAGTAATACCAAACATATCCCATACTTCTCTTTCATACCAATTTGCATTTGGAAAAATTTTTGTAATAGTATCAATAGTTAAATCGTTTTCTAATAAAGGAACTTTAATAATAAGATCTGAATTATCGTAAACTGATAAAAAATGATAAAATATAGAAAAATCTGTTTTCAAAAAAATTATTTTATTAATTCGAGTTCTTTCGTCTATTGCATGTAAATCAAATAACATATCGTAAAATTTATTTTTTTCACATAAAAATTTAATAAATTGTAATAAATTTTCTTTTTTAACCCAAATAATTGGAAAATCAATAAATTTTGATTGAACTAAAAATTTTTTTGGACCAAAAAAACTATATAATTTTTTAATAATAGAAAAATGAAAATATTTTTTAGGATCATTTTTTTTATTTTTATAAAAATATTTTTTATTTACGTCTGTCATAAATCTTTAAACACCTTATTATAAAAAATTCTTTAATAAAATTTTTAAAACTTTAGTTTAAAAAATTTTAACTAAATTTTATTTGGATCTTTAAAATCATACATAGCATTAACTTTTGTACGATTTCTATCTTTTTGAGATCGCATATTTGCTTTATATATTTTTTGATCTCCGACAATCCACGAAAGAGGTCTTTTTTCTTTAGAAATAGATTTTTGTAAAAGCATTAAACCTTGAATATATGCTTCTGGACGAGGAGGACAACCTGGAATATATACATCTACAGGCAATATTTTATCTATTCCTTGTACAACTGAATATATATCATACATTCCTCCAGAATTAGCACAAGAACCCATAGAAATAACCCATTTAGGCTCTAACATCTGATCATATAAACGTTTAATAATCGGAGCCATTTTAATAAAAGGAGTACCAGCAATAATCATAACGTCCGCTTGTCTTGGAGAAGCACGGAAAACTTCTGATCCAAAACGAGAAACATCATGTACAGAAGTAAAAGATGTAACCATTTCAACATAACAACATGATAATCCAAAATTGTACGGCCATAAAGAATTTTTACGCCCCCAATTTACTATAGAATGTAAAACATTTTTTAAACTACAAAAAAATATATTATTTTTTAATAAATTACTTTTTGAAATATTAGATGAATCTTTTTTAATATCTTTTGATATATTTTTTTTATTAAAATGAATTTTTGTTAAAGTATATTTCATAAAAATTTTTCTCTTAAAAATTAAATCATCTAAAATATTAATGATTGTTAGAAATCCAAGACAATGCTTGTATACGAAATAAATATAATAAAGATAATAATATCATAAAAATAAATAAAGAAATCTCAACAAAACCAAACCAACCAACCTCTTTAACACAAACAGACCATAAATATAAATACATTGATTCAATATCAAAAATAACAAAAAACATTGCTATTAAATAAAATTTTATAGAAAATCTTAAATTTGCATCTCCAGTTGCCGGAGCTCCAGATTCAAAAGGAACATCTTGAATATCAGAATAAGAACGACCACCTAATATATAACTAAAAAAAGATACTATACAACAAAAACAAATTATAAAAAAAATAAAAGAAATCACACCAATATATTTCATAATGTCATAATTAACCATATCTGCCTTCTTATTTAAAAAAAATTTATAAATAATATTTAGAATATATTATAAAAAAAAAAATACTTTAATAATATTAATTTATATAAAAAATATTATTTTAAATATAATAACATTGTTAAAAATTTTTTTTTAAAACAAATAATAATAAAAATTTTTTAAAAAACCATTCATGTCATACATTTTAAAATAATTTTTTCTAAAAAGACTTGAGGTATTTTAAAAAGACCCCATCTTAATTATTATCAATACAAAATTAAGCATTCTTATAAAATTTCATAAATTTTTAAAAAAAAAAAATAATTTAAAAAAAAACACTCTAAATTTTTTTTTGAAATAATTTATATAGGAAAAAATATGAGCAAAATTATTGGAATAGACCTAGGAACAACCAATTCCTGTGTTGCAATTATGGATGGAAATAAAGCAAAAGTTCTAGAAAATTCTGAAGGAGATCGAACAACCCCTTCAGTTATTGCATATACTGAAAATGGAGAAATACTTGTAGGACAACCAGCTAAAAGACAAGCAATTACAAATCCTAAAAACACATTATTTGCTATTAAAAGATTAATTGGAAGAAAATTTCAAGATGAAGAAGTACAACGCGATATTGAAATAATGCCATATAAAATAATTAAAGCAAAAAATGAAGATGCTTGGATTAATATTAAAAATAAAAAAATCGCTCCTCCTCAAATATCAGCTGAAGTACTAAAAAAAATGAAAAAAACTGCAGAAGATTATTTAGGAGAAAAAATTACTCAAGCAGTAATTACAGTCCCTGCATATTTTAATGATGCTCAAAGACAAGCAACAAAAGATGCGGGGAAAATAGCTGGTTTACAAGTAAAAAGAATTATTAATGAACCAACTGCAGCAGCATTAGCATATGGATTAGATAAAAATAAAGGAAACAAAACTATAGCTGTATATGATTTAGGAGGTGGAACATTTGATATTTCTATTATTGAAATTGACGAAGTAGATAAAGAAAAAACTTTCGAAGTTTTAGCAACTAACGGAGATACTCATTTAGGAGGAGAAGATTTTGATAGTAGACTAATAAATTATTTAGTAGAAGAATTTAAAAAAGAGCAAGGATTTAATTTAAAAAATGACTCTTTAGCTATGCAAAGACTAAAAGAAGCTGCTGAAAAAGCTAAAATTGAATTATCATCTGCAAAAGAAACAACTGTCAACCTTCCTTATATAACTGCAGATTCTACTGGACCTAAACATTTAAATATAAAAATAACTAGAACAAAATTAGAATCTCTTGTAGAAGATTTAGTAGAAAAATCAATAAAACCATTAGAAATGGCTTTAAAAGATGCTAAACTTTCAATTAAAGACATTCATGAAATTATATTAGTTGGCGGACAAACAAGAATGCCTTTAGTGCAAAAAAAAGTCTCACAATTTTTTGGAAAAAAACTAAGAAAAGATGTCAACCCAGATGAAGCAGTAGCTGTAGGAGCTGCAGTACAAGGAGGAGTATTAGCAGGTGATGTAAAAGATGTATTATTGTTAGATGTAACTCCATTATCCTTAGGAATTGAAACTATGGGTGGAGTGATGACTGCTTTAATTAACAAAAATACAACAATTCCTACAAAACATAGTCAAATTTTCTCAACAGCTGAAGATAATCAAACTGCAGTAACAATACACGTGTTACAAGGTGAAAGAAAACAAGCATCGAATAATAAATCATTAGGACAATTTAATTTAGATGGAATAGAACCTGCTCCTCGTGGAATGGCACAAATCGAAGTTACATTTGACATTGATGCTGATGGAATACTTCATGTATCTGCAAAAGATAAAAAAACAGGAAAAGAACAAAAAATAACAATTCAAGCTTCTTCAGGATTAAAAGAAGAAGAAATAAAAAAAATGATTTCAGATGCAGAAGCAAATGCAGAAGAAGACAGAAAATTTGAAGAACTTGTTCAAATTAGAAATCAAGGAGATCAAATTTCTCATAGTACAAAAAAACAATTAAAAGAATGTGAAAAAAGATTAAATCCAGAAGATAAAAAAAATATCGAAATAGCATTAAATAATCTTGATAATTCTTTAAAAAAAGAAGATAAAAAAGATATTGAAAATAAAATACAAGAGTTATTAAAACATTCTTCAAAATTAATAGAAGCAACAAAAAAAAATAATTCTACAAATGAAAATACAAAAAAACAATCTACAAATAAAGAAAAAAATAAAGATGAAAATGTTGTTGATGCTGAATTTGAAGAAGTTAAAGATAAAAATAAAAATTAATTAAAATATCTTTTATTAATATAAGCGGGCAAATGCCCGTTTTTCCTTTGTATTACATTCTGATAGGGACAAATAATAAATATATGGCAAAAAAAGATTATTATGAAATTTTAAATATCTCGCGTTCTGCTACTGATAGAGAAATTAAAAGAGCATATAAAAGACTCGCAGTAAAATACCATCCAGATCGTAATAAAAACAGCAAAATTTCAGAAAAAAAATTTAAAGAAATAAAAGAAGCATATGAAATATTAATTAATCCTCAAAAAAGAGCAAATTACGATCAATATGGACATTCAACTTTTGAAGAAAATACATCAGGACATGATTTTCATGAATCTTTTACAACTTCAACAGATTTTGGTGATATTTTTGGAGATGTTTTTGGTGATATTTTTGGAAATAGAAAAAAAAAATATAAAAAAGGATCAGATTTAGAATATGAAATTACTTTGAACCTCGAAGAAGCAGTGAAAGGAACAAAAAAAGAAATTCATATTCCTTCCTTTCAAAGATGTGATTCATGTCATGGAACAAAAGCACAAGTAGGAACACAACCTGAAAATTGTAATACCTGTCATGGAACAGGAAATATTCATATGAGAAAGGGGTTCTTTACAGTACAACAAACATGTCCATCATGTCGAGGACATGGTATTTTTATAAAAAATCCTTGTATTTTATGTAATGGACTCGGAAAAATAAAAAAAATAAAAAAACTAGCTATTAAAATTCCTCCTGGAGTAGATAACAATGATAGAATAAAATTAAATAATGAAGGAGAAGTAGGTGAAAATGGATCAAATCCAGGAGATCTTTATATTCTAATAAAAGTAAAAAAACATAATATTTTTAAAAGAAAAAATAACAACCTATATTGTGAAATACCAATTAGTTTTCCTATGGCTGCTCTAGGTGGTGAAGTCAAAGTTCCCACTTTAAATGGAAAAATAAAACTTAAAATTCCAGAAGAAACTCAATCAGGAAAATTATTTCGAGTTAAAGGAAAAGGAGTAAAGTCAATTCGTAGTTCATTAACGGGAGATCTATTATGTAAAATAGTTGTTGAAACTCCAATTAATTTAAATGCATATCAAAAAAATTTATTAAATGAATTTAAAAATAGCTTAAAATCTCATAGACAAGAAAAAAATAATCCGCGTTCAAAAAGATTTTTTGATGGCGTAAAAAAATTTTTTGACAATCTTACAAGATGATTTTTTTTATAAAAAAAGCAGCATTAATTTCTAAAATTTTTTTATTTATTTAGAAATAATTCTGCTTTTATATCATACATTTCTTTATTCAACTATTTCTTCAAGTCTTTTCCAATTTTCTGTATTCTTATATATAAATTTGATTTATATCTCGCTGCCTTATTTCTATGTATTATATTTTTCATAGAATACTTATCAATTAAAGATTGCATTTTTTTAAAAAAAAATAAAGCTTGAGGAAAATTTTTAGAAGAAATGAATAATTTCACTTTTTTAACATATGTTTTAATAATAGATTTTTTTTTATTATTATTTTTTCTTTGTTTTTCTGATCTTACAGAATTTTTTTTAGATGATTTAATATTCGCCAAATTTAATTCCTTTAATATAAATATTTTTATAATTAATATATTATACTGAAAATGATATATTTATATAAAATATAAAAAAAATTTTTTTTAAAAAAAATATTAATATTTAAAATTAAAAAATATTTTCATAAAGAGATATACAATGAAAAACTACAAAAAAACTTTGAATTTACCTAAAACACAATTTTCAATGCGAGGAAATCTACCTATAAAAGAACTACAAATTTTAAAAGAATGGAAAAAAAATGATTTATATAAAATTATTCTTCATTCTAAAAAAAATAAAAAAGTATTTTTTGTACAAGATGGCCCGCCATATGCAAATGGAAAAATACATATAGGACATGCATTAAACAAAATCCTTAAAGATATAATTATTAAATTTAAAAACTTATCTGGCTATAAAACTCCATTTATACCATGTTGGGATTGTCACGGATTACCTATCGAGCATAAAATTGAAAAAAAATATTCTCAAAAATTTAAAAAATTTAAAAAAGAGGATATTCGAAAAAAATGTAAAAAATACGCTTTAAAACAAGTCGAATTACAAAAAAAAGATTTTATAAGACTTGGAGTATTAGCTAATTGGAAAAATCCTGAATTAACAATGGATTTTAAAAATCAAGCAAAAATTATGAAAAATGTTCAAAAAATTCACGAAAAAAACTATTTATATCAAGATAAAAAACCTACACATTGGTGTATAAAATGTCAGTCATCATTAGCAGAAGCGGAAATAGAATATCAAGAAAAAAAATCTGATTCTATATATTTTTCCTTAAAATATGAAAATAAAAAAAAATTTTTTAAAAAATTTAATATAAATTGTGAAGAAAATATTAAAAATATATATATCATTGTTTGGACAACTACTCCATGGACACTTCCTGCAAGCCAAGCAATATCTATCAATCCTAATTTTACATATAATATAATTCAAATAAAAAATAAAATATATATTCTTTTAAAAAAAAAAACAAAGAAAATTTTAAAAATTTTAAAAAAAAAAAAATATAAAATTTTACATTCAATATATGGACAAAAATTAGAAAATTTATTATTTAATCATCCTTTTTTAGATTTAAAATTACCTATAATTCTTAGTAAATATGTAGTTCTCGATCTTGGAACAGGTTGTGTACATACTGCTCCAGCACATGGAGAAGAAGATTATAAATCTTGTAAAAAATATAATATTTCTCCAAAAAATGTCATTGATTCTTTTGGAAAATACAAAAAAAATATACATAAAAAATTAAATAAAAAAAATATATTTCAATCTAATGAAATAATTATTAATCTTTTAAAAAAAAAAAAATCTTTATTAAAAAATAATATTATTAAACATTCATATCCTTACTGCTGGAGACATAAATCTATTGTTATATTTCGCTCAAATAAACAATGGTTTATTAAAATAGATACTAAAGAAATTAAAAATAAAATTATCAAAAAAATAAAAAAAATTTCCTGGATTCCCAATTGGACAAAAAATAATATGATATTATTAATAAAAAAAAGACCAGATTGGTGTATTTCTAGACAAAGAAATTGGGGAATTCCTATACCTGTATTTACTCATAAAAAAACAGGATTATTACATAAAAAAACAAATTTTTTTATAAAAAAAATATATTCTACTGTCAAAAAAAATGGAATAGAGGCATGGTGGAAACTTGATAAAAAAGAATTATTAGGAAATGATGAAAAAAAATATAAAAAATCTCAGGATATTTTAGATGTATGGTTTGAATCAGGATGTATAAATGCTAATTTAACATATCCTTCTCTAAAAAAATATCGAGTTGCAGATTTATATATAGAAGGAACTGATCAACATCGCGGGTGGTTTATGTCCTCTCTAATTTTATCTATAATTATCAAAAATAAAATACCATACAAAAAAGTTATTACACATGGATTTACGATTGATAAATATGGAAAAAAAATGTCTAAATCTATTGGAAATACGATTAATCCACAAAAAATAATCAAAAAATACGGAGCAGATATTTTACGTTTATGGGTTGCATCTAGTAATTATTCAAAAGATATTTCAATTTCTAACGAAATAATTAATCAAACAATAGATTCTTATAGAAAAATTCGTAACACAGCAAGATTTCTTTTAGGAAATATATATGATTTTAATTTCAAAAAAGATCGTATACATGAAAATGAAATGTTAAAAATAGATTTATGGGCAATTGAAAAAACCTTTCAAACACAAAAAAAAATAATCAAATCTTATCAAGAATATAAATTCCATAAAGTAATAAAATATATATTACGATTTTGTTTTATAGATATGAGTTCACTATATTTTGATATAATCAAAGATAGATTATATACATCTTATAAAAATAGTTCAAATAGAAGAAGTTGTCAAACAACAATATATATTATTAATAAAATTCTTGCTCTATGGATTTCACCAATCATTCCATTTACGTCATACGAAATCTGGAAAAATATACCGTTTGAAAAAAATATTAACAAAATATTTCAAATAGAATGGTTCAAAAAATCACATTTCATGTTAAAACAAAATACAATAAATAAAAAAAAATGGAAAAAAATATTTTTAATTAAAAATGAAATAAATCAATTGATTGAAATAAAAAAACAAAAAAAAAATATAAATAATTCACTACAAGTTGAAATTGTATTATATCTTAAAAAAAATTTATTTGAAGAAATAAAAATCTTTAAAAAAGAACTAAAATTTATCTTTTTAATATCTAAATGCTCCTTAAAAAATTATTTACATGCACCAAAAAATATAAAAAAAAATGAAAATATTTCTGGATTAAAAATCAATCTTAAAACATATATAGGAAATAAATGCGAAAGATGTTGGCATTATTACAAAAAAAATAAACTTATAAAAAAACAAGAAATATTAAAAATCTGTGATAGATGCTATCAAAATATTAAAAAAAAAGAAAAAAAAAGAACTTTTGCATAAATGAAAATAATAAAATATATTCAAAAAATAAAATATTTGTACATGATATTTATTCTTTTTATTATAAATTGTTTTTTAGAAAAAATAATTTTATTAAACTGTCATAAAAATACAAAAAAAATTATAAATCCGTTTTTGAATATACAACAAATAAAAAATTATGGATTCATATTTGGATTCTTTGAAGAAAAAATAAAAGAAAAAAAAGTTTTTTTTTATAGCATAAATATAATCTTTTCAATACTAATAATTTTATTAATATATCTCTTGTTTAAGATAAATAAACGAAATAAATTAAATTATATTTTCTTAATTAGTGGAGCTTTAGGAAATTTATATGATAGATTAAAATATGGATATGTAATAGATTTTATTGATTGTCATTACAAAATGTATCATTTACCTATATTTAATATTTCAGATATAAATATATTTTTTAGTTTATTATTATTAATAATTTAAAAAGATTTTTAAAATATTAATAAAACACTTTTTAAAATACATCAATTTTTTAAAAAAATTAAAAAATTATAATATATGTATTCAAAAATTTGAGAAATGAAAAATGAATAAAAAAAAAATTAAAATTGCTATTTCTGGTGCATTAGGAAAAATGGGTCAATCTTTAATCAAAGAATCAAAAAATTTTAAAAAAATACAAATAACATCATTAATAATTAAAAAAAAACAATTAAAAAATATACATAAAATAAATAAAATTACCAAAAAAAATAAAAAAATAAAAATTTTTACAAATATAAAAAAAAATTTAAATTTTGACGTTTTAATAGATTTTACAAATCCAAAAAATACTATAAAAAATTTAAATATCTGTTATCAAAATAACAAAAAAATAATTATTGGAACAACCGGATTATCAAAAAAAGATTATTTAGATATTAAAAAGAAATCTGAAAAAATTAGTATACTATACTCATCTAATTTTAGCGTTGGAATTAATTTAATCTTTAAAATTCTCAAAATAATTACAAAAAATTTAGGAAAAGATTCTGATATAGAAATTCTTGAATCACATCATAGATATAAAAAAGATTCACCATCTGGAACAGCATTAGATTTAGGGAAAAATATTGCTCAAAACATGAAATGGAATTTTAATGAAGTATCTGTATTTAATAGAACAAAAAAAAATGAAAAAAAAACACAAAAAGAAATTGGATTTAATAGCATTAGAGCAGGTAAAATTATTGGAAATCACTCTGTAATATTTGCAAAAAAAGAAGAAATATTAACCATTAAACATCAAGCATTCAATAGAAAAGCTTTTTCTATAGGAGCAATTAAAGCAGCTATTTGGATTAATCAAAAAAAAAATGGCCTTTTTAATATGAAAGATGTATTGAAAATATAAATTTTAAAACAAATATTTTTTTTATAAAAATAATTTTTAATTTGTATATATTTTTTAAAATTTTATAAAAATATTCAAATATTTCAATAAATATTTAAAAATAGGAAAAAAAAATTGAATAAAACAGCTATTTTGATGTTACAAGATGGAACTACTTTTTTCGGAAAATCTATTGGAATACATGGAATAAAAACAGGAGAAATTGTATTTAACACATCCATGACAGGATATCAAGAAATTTTAACTGATCCTTCCTATAAAAATCAAATAATTACTTTTACATATCCACATATAGGAAATGTAGGAACCAACTCTGATGATGAAGAATCATCATTAATACATGCAAAAGGACTAATAATACGAGAAATATCTCAGATGTCTAGTAATTACAGAAGTCAAAAAACTCTTCTTCAGTATCTATTAGAAAAAAAAATTTTAACTATCACTAATATTGATACAAGAAAATTAACTAGAAAAATTCGAGAACAAGGCTCACAAAAAGGATGTATTATATGTCTAAAAAAAAAAATTACTTTCAAAAATTATGAAGAAATCTTGAAATATAAAAAAGAAAATTTTTTAGAAAAAAAAAAAAAAACAAAAGAATATATATATCAATGGAAAGAAAAATACTCAAATTCTTTCATTGAAGATAAAAAAAAAATAGAATTAATTAATAAAAAAAAAAACCATATTGTAGTGTACAATTTTGGAATAAAAAAAAATATGCTACGTATGTTAAAAAGGAGAAACTGTAAAATAACTATTGTTCCAAAAAACACGAATTATAAAGATATTCTCAAACTCTCTCCAAATGGAATTTTTCTTTCTAATGGACATGGAGATCCTAGGAAAAATATAAAATCAATTAATTCTATCAAAAAATTATTAAAATATAATATCCCTATGTTTGGAATTTGTTTAGGACATCAAATTTTAGCGTTAGCTAACAATGCTAAAATTATCAAAATGAAATTCGGACATCACGGAGCAAACCATCCTGTACAAGATGTAATTACAAAAAAAATATATATTACATCGCAAAATCATAACTTCGTTATTGATAAAAAATCATTACCTAAAAAAATTTTAATAACACATATATCTCTTTTCGATCAAACAATACAAGGAATAAAAATCCTTCAAAAACCCATGTTTAGCTTTCAAGGTCATCCAGAATCTCATCCTGGACCACATGACATTTATTTTCTATTTAATAAATTTATAAAAAAAATAAATAAATATCAATAAAAACATATACATAGAGAGCATAAAATGCCAAAAACAAAAAAAATAAAATCTATTTTAATTTTAGGCGCTGGACCAATAATTATAGGACAAGCATGTGAATTTGATTATTCAGGAGCACAAGCATGTAAAGCTTTAAAAGAAGAAGGATATAAAATTATTTTAATAAATTCAAATCCAGCAACAATTATGACAGATCCAGAATTATCTGATAGAACATATATTGAACCAATACATTGGAAAATTGTTAAAAAAATTATAAAAAAAGAAAAACCAGATGCTTTACTTCCGACAATGGGAGGACAAACAGCGTTAAATTGCGCTTTAGAATTACATCATAGAAAAATTTTAAAACGTTTTAACGTAAAAATGATTGGAGCTAATATTAAATCAATTCAAAAAGCAGAAAATCGTGATTTATTTCGAAAATCTATGAAAAAATTAAAAATAAAAATGCCAAAATCTGGAATTGCGCATTCTTTAAAAGAAGCATATAAAATAATTCAAAAAATAGGTTTTCCATGTATCATTAGACCATCATTTACAATGGGAGGAACAGGAGGAGGTATCGCTTATAACAAAAAAGAATTTGAAAAAATCTGTAAAAAGGGATTAAATTTATCTCCAACTAAAGAACTTCTAATTGATGAATCTATGATTGGTTGGAAAGAATATGAAATGGAAGTAGTTAGAGATAAAAAAGACAATTGCATAATAGTATGTGCAATAGAAAATTTAGATCCTATGGGAATTCATACAGGAGATTCTATCACAGTAGCACCGACTCAAACATTAACAGATAAAGAATATCAACACATGAGAAATACCTCAATAAATATTCTAAAGGAAATAGGAATAGAAACAGGTGGATCAAATGTGCAATTTGCTGTAAACCCTAAAAACGGGAAAATGGTAGTTATAGAAATGAATCCTCGAGTTTCACGATCATCAGCATTAGCATCAAAAGCAACTGGATTTCCTATTGCAAAAATAGCTGCAAAATTAGCTGTGGGATATACATTAGATGAATTAAATAATACAGTTTCAGGAATAAATATTCCAGCTTCTTTTGAACCATCTATAGATTATGTCGTCACAAAAATACCGAGATTTGATTTTTCAAAATTTCCTGAAAGTAATGATAAACTTACAACACAAATGAAATCTGTTGGTGAAGTAATGGCTATAGGAAATAATTTTCAAGAATCTATTCAAAAAGCTCTTATCAGTTTAGAAACTAATTATAGTGGGTTTAACAATATACTTAATAAAAATATTAAAAATTTTGAAAATAAAATTAAAAAAGAACTACAAAATCCAGGGCCAAACAGATTACTTTATATAGGTGAAGCATTTAGAAAAAAAATATCAATTAAAAAAATAAATAAATTAACAAAAATTGATATGTGGTTTTTAACTCAAATAAAAGAAATCATTGATATAGAAAAAAAAATTCAAACAAATCCTAAAAAAATATACAATATAAAATTTTTAAAAAAAATTAAAAAAAAAGGATTTTCAGATAAAAGAATTAGTCAACTAACTCAAAAAAAAGAATGTGAAATAAAAAATATAAGATATAAAAATTCATTACATCCAGTTTATAAAAGAATAGATTCTTGTGCTGGAGAATTTCAAACATCTATTTCATATATGTATTCTACTTGGGCTGATGAATGTGAATCAAATCCAAATAAAAATAAAAAAAAAATTATTATTTTAGGAAGCGGTCCTAATAGAATAGGACAAGGAATAGAATTTGATTATTGTTGTGTTCATGCAGCACAAGCATTAAAAAAAAATGGATTCGAAGCAATAATTATAAATTGTAATCCAGAAACTGTTTCCACAGATTATGATATTTCTGATCGATTATATTTTGAACCAATAGTTTTAGAAAATGTTTTAGAAATTATAAAATTAGAAAAACCTAAAGGAGTAATTATTCAATTTGGTGGGCAAACACCATTAAAATTAGCAAAAGATTTAAAAAAAGAAGGAATAAAAATAATTGGAACAAGTGCCAAATACATTGATAAAGCAGAAAACCGATATAAATTCCAAAAAATTGTTCACAAATTAAATTTAAAACAACCTAGAAATTCAACTATTACAAAAATTTCAGAAGCAATTCATGAAATAAAAAAAATAAAATATCCTATTATGATTCGACCTTCATATGTTTTGGGAGGAAGATCTATGGAAATAATTTATACTGAAAAAGAACTTAAAAAATATTTTAAAAATAAAGTTCAAAAAAAAAATAAAAATAAATTTTTAATTGATGAATATTTAAACAATTCAATTGAAATTGATGCAGATGCAATTTGTGATAAAAAAAAAGTTATGATCGGTGGAATCATAGAACACATAGAACAAGCAGGTATTCATTCAGGAGACTCAGCATGTTCATTACCGACATATTCTTTAAAGAAAGAAACATTAAAATTAATTAAAAAACAAGTAAAAAAAATATCTTTAGAACTGAAAATACAAGGATTAATAAATATACAATTTGCAGTAAAAAATAATAAAGTATATGTTCTAGAAGTAAATCCAAGAGCTGCAAGAACAATACCTTTTATTTCTAAAGCTACTAATATACCATTAGCAAAAATTGCTACTGAAATAATGATTGGAAAAAAAATAATTAAAGAAAAAATTACTCAAAAAAAAACTTGTATGAATTTTTATTTTGTTAAAGAAGCAATCTTTCCATTTAATAAATTTTCACATGCAGATCCGATTCTTGGACCAGAAATGAAATCTACTGGAGAAGTGATGGGAGTAGGAAGAAATTTCTTAGAAGCATTTTCTAAAACTATGTTAAGTTCTCAAAAAACAATCAATAATAAAAAAAAAGTACTAATCATCCTTCATCAAAATGAAAATAAAAAACACATATTTCAATTAATAAAAAATCTTCTTGATTTAAAATTTCAAATAGATACGACATATGACACATTCCTTCTATTACGAAAAAAAAATGTTAATGTACGGCTTGTGCATATTAATAATAATATGACTCCAAACATAGACGAGCAATTAAATAAAAAAAAATATTCATATATAATATGTACAGCTATTTCTACAAAAGAAATTAAAAACACTTCTTCAATTAGAAAAAAAGCTATTAAAAATAAAATTTATTACAATACAACTTTAAAAAGTGCGATTATTTCCACACAAGCTTTAAAATATAGTCCTTTTGAAAAAATCTTTTGTCTACAAGATTTATATAAATAAAAATTAAAATATTTATTTTGTAAAATAAAAAAATAAAAATATTTTTAAAAAAATATTAAAAAAAAGAAATTTAAATTCATAAATTTTTTTTAAAATTTTCAAACTAAAAATATTACAAATGATAGAAAATACCTGTTAAAATTTCTATCATTCTTTTATAATAATTTTTTTTTAAATATAAAATCTTGATTAAATGAAAAAATTTTTTAAAACAAAATAAAAAAAGAAAAAAATTATCAGTTAATATCGCATGTCTTTTTAAAAGTTTTTTTATCTTCCCATCTTAAAATAGTTAAATCACGACCCCAACAACAACCAGTATCTAAAGCAAAAATATTATCTGGTGTTGTTGTATCTCTTAAAGAGGACCAATGTCCAAAAAATATAGAATATTCTTTGTATAATTTATTTTTTATAAAAAACCATGGAACTAAATTTTTATTAACATGAGGAGGTGTATCTTTATAACTAAAATCCAATTCTCCGTTACTTATATTACAATATCTCATGCGAGTAAATGCATTAACTATAAATCGAAAACGTTCATATTTATTTAAATTTTTTCCCCAAAAATTAGGAAAATTTCCATTTGAAAATTTAAAATATTTTAAAAAACTTTTCTGAAATATTCTTTTTTGAAATTCTTGAGAAGCAGATAGTATATCTTGAAAACACCATTTTGAATAAATTCCAGCATGCACCATGATTAGTTTTTTATCTAAATTATATTGAACTAATGGAATTTTCTTTAATTTATGAATTAAATGTGAAATATTTTTATGATTCAATAATTCTAAAATATCTCTAGATATAGTTTTCTTATGAATTCCATAATATATAGACATTAAATTGAAATCATGATTTCCTAGAACTAACTTAACTTTTTCTTGCAAAGAAAAAACATATTTTAAAACTTCATAAGAATTTGGCCCTCGACCAACTAAATCACCTGTAATCCATATTTCATCTCTAAACGCATTAAATTTAACTTTTTCTAATAAATAACGAAATGGATCATAATAACCATGTATATCACCTATTAAATAAGTACTCATAAATAAAATTTCTCCAATTAAAATTTAAAAAAATATAACACTTTTATTTTTTTCTGGAAACTAATATAGAATTTTGCGAAATAAAATAATCTGTTAATTGACAATATTTTTTTAACGAAATATTTTCAGGTCGACAAGATGGATCAATATTAAATTTTAATAAAACATCACAAGAAAAAAGATTCTTGAAATTATTTTTTATAGTTTTTCGTCGTCTATTAAAAGCGATTTTTGTAATATTACTAAATACATGAAAATCAAAAAACATTTCTGGAAATAATTTATGAGGTAAAAATTTTAAAAATACTGAATCTACTGAAGGAACTGGAAAAAAAGATTGAGAAGGAACATTAACTAATTTTTGAACGTAAAAAAAATATTGAATAATAATACTTAATCTTCCATATTTTTTTGTATTAGGAAGCGATATAATGCGTTCCGCTACTTCTTTTTGAAACATAAAGTGCATATCTTTAATTATTTTTAAATGTTTTATCAGAGAAAATAAAATTTTATTTGAAATGTTATATGGTAAATTTCCAAAAAATCGAATTTTATTTTTATTATTTTCTAAATAAAAATTCATATAATCAAAATATAAAATATCCTGTAAAAAAAAATGAATTTTATCAAAAAAATTACCTTTTCTTAAAAAAAATAAAACTTCATCATCTATATCAATCACAAATAACTTATCTAAAATACGACACATAGGAAAAGTTAAAGCTCCATGCCCAGGACCGATTTCTAAAAATAATTCTTTTTTTTTCGGATTAATAAAATTTATTATTTTTTTAATAATCTTCTGATCTATTAAGAAATTTTGCCCAAAATGTTTTTTATAAAAAAATTCTTGATTTTTTTTTTTTTTAATCACAATTTATTCTCTTCTCTTTTTAAAAAATATTCGCATAACATACATCCTAATAATATACAAAAATTTTATACAAAAAAATTTCTTACTAAATATTTCTAATTTTATTTTTTAAAATTTTTCTATAAAAACTATCTATTTCCTTCAAAATATTTTTTCTTTTAATACGTGGGTAAAAACACAAAAATTTTTTTTTAGTTAAAAAAAATTTAATTAAATTAAATTTAAAAAATTATTAAATCAATCATATAAAATTATTTTTTTATATATTATATTTTTTTTCAAGAAAAGAGCTATAAATTATTTAATATAATTAATAAATAAAAAAATATATACAAATTTTTCTAATAACAAAAATATTTTAAGAAATGAAAAATTATTTTCTTATTTTTTTTTAAAAGATATTTTTTAAAATTTCTAAAATTATAAAATTACTTTAATTTTGAAAATATTTAAAAAAAATTTTAAAATAAAAAAAAAAGAAAAGAAAAAAATCTTAAAGAAAATTTATAATTTTTTTAAAAAAAAACATAAAACATATAAAATAATTTCTCTTATCAAAAATCACTTTCTTTTTCTTTTATAAAATTTATATTTTTATTAAAAATATTATTAACTTGTACCTCTCGTACAAAATATAATAATTATTTTTACAACTACAATTACAATAGAAAATTTTTATGAAAAATTTTATTGCACTTATTTTTTTTAGTAAATTTTTATTAAAAAATAAATTACTTAATATATTAGTTAGAAATTTCAAAAATTAATATATAAAATATATACTAAAATTTTTTTTTATAAAAAATTTAAGAAAAAAATCTTAAAAAATATTATATACATGAAATATTTTTTTTAAAAAATTTTTAATTTAATAAAAAAATTATTCCAATAAAAATAGAAATATAAAATATTTTATTCCTAAAAAAAAATTTATAATACAATTTCTTTTATTTTAAAATATAATCATTAATTTATTTAGTTCTTAAAATAATCGAAATCTTGTAATTAATATTTTTTGAAATATTACAAAATTAACAGTTTTTTTTTAAAAAAGATCTAAAAATTTAATATTCATATTATTTTTTTAAAAATCTACATTTTTTTTAAAATGCATAAAAATAAATAATAAAAAATTAAGAACTTTTTAATTAAAGAAAATATTTTTAAAATTTTTCAAGTAATTTTTATTATAAGAAAAAGAAATATTTATTTTTTAGTGATTTTTAAATTTCATTCATAAATAATTTTATTAAAAAAATTTTTATAAAAATATTTCTTTTAAAATAAACTGTAAATAAAAAAAATCCAAAATAAAATAATTACTTCTTCTCAAAGAATAAAAAATAAATATATTTATATATAAATTTAAATTCACACTCTTAAAAAATCTATATGTAAAAATTTATATTTAAAAGGATGTTTTTGAATATCTTTAATAATCACTTTAATTTTCTGATTTTTTAGAATTATTAATAGACTTTTTTCCTTTAAAGAATGTTTATTAAACAAATTTACAATATCATGTTGACTTAATACAATTAAAATAACAGATTTTTTTTTTCCATAAATTATAGAAGGTAAAAAATTTTTTGTACGTAATTTTCTACTGCTGTTTGTCCCAAAACTTTCTCTTAAATAAGCATTAATTTTAATCATACTTCCCTCTTTTTTATAAAAATTATAACCATTTAAAAAAATTACTCATAAAAATTTTTAGATAAAATTTTTGATTTTAACCAAGAAATTTCCTTTATCCAAAGATTATGATTAATTGTTTCTAAAATCATTGGTTTGTTTTGAAAACGTATATCTTGCATAATGAATTTAAATAAATTTTTTCCAATATATCCTAATCCTAAATTTTCATGTCTATCTTTACGACTATTTAAAATATTCTTAGAATCATTTATATGAAGACCTTTTAAATATTTAAATCCAATTATCTTTTCAAATATATTAAAAGTTTTTAAATAACTACTAAAATCTCTTATTTCATATCCTGATGAAAATAAATGACACGTATCAATACAAACACCTATACGATTTTTATCTTCTATTCTATTAATTATATCTGACAAATGCTCAAAACGATAACCTAAATTAGTTCCTTGACCAGATGTATTTTCTAATACTAGAATAACATTTTTAGTTCTGTTTAAAATATAATTAATAGATTGAGAAATATTTTTTAAACATTGCTTTTTAGAAATTTTATTTAAATGACTTCCAGGATGAAAATTAATAAACTTGAGTCCTAACTCTTCACATCGCTTTACTTCTTGAATCAAAGATTGACGAGATTTATCTAACATCTCTTTATTTGGATGTCCTAAATTAATTAAAAAACCACTATGTGGTAAAATTTTTTTTGAAGAATATTTATATTTTCTACAAATATTTTTAAAATTTTTTATTTGTTCTTCATTTATTTTAGGAACATTCCATCGCAAAGGATTTTTTATAAAAAATCCTATAGCTGTCGCTTTTAAAGTATAAGCTTTCTTAACTGCTATTGAAAGTCCACCAGAAATACTAATATGCGGTCCAATATATTTCATTACTGTTAAATCCCTATTAATATAAAAAAATGCAATTTTTTTTATTTTAACAAAAGAAAATTTATTAAAAAAATTTATAAAAAAAATAATTTTAAAAATAAAAAAATATATAATCTTTTTCCTATAAACTATTTATAATTAAAAATTATATAATTATAAATTATAAAAAAAAATTTTATAAATAATAAAAATATTAAAAAATCACTTTATTTAAAATATTTAAGAAAATAAGAAAACTATGAAAAATAAGAAAAACCCACAAACATTTCATGAAATTATTACATATTTGAACAAATTTTGGAATAATCAAGGATGTACAATATTACAACCACTAGATATTCCTATTGGAGCAGGAACATTTCATCATAAAACATTTTTCTCATGTCTAGAAAAAAAAGATATTTCTTATGCTTATACTCAAGCATCTAGACGTCCTACAGACGGAAGAAGTGGAAAAAATAAAAATAGACTGCAACATTATTATCAATTCCAAGTTATTATAAAACCAGCACCAAAAAATATCCAAGAAATATATTTACAATCTTTAAAAAAATTCAATATTAACTTTCAAAATAGTGATATTAAATTTATTGAAGATAATTGGAGTAATCCCACATTAGGTGCATCTGGAATAGGATGGGAAGTTTGGTTAAATGGAATAGAAATTACACAATTTACATATTTTCAACAAATTGGAACAATAAATTGTAATCCTGTATCTATTGAAATTACTTATGGATTAGAAAGATTAGCTATGCATATACAAAATATTAATAATATTTATGAAATTATATGGTGTAATAAAAATAAAAAAATAAAATATAAAGATATATTTTTTCAAAATGAACTAGAACAATCAGAATATAATCTTAATAAATCTAATACAACATTTTTATTTAAAAACTTTAAATCTTTTTATAAAGAATCAAAAAGATTGTTACTTAAAAAAAAAATTTTATTAATACCTTCTTATGAATGTGTATTAAATGCAATACATTATTTTAATTTACTAGATGCAAGAAATATTTTATCTTCGACAGAACGACAAAATTATATTTTTAAAATTAGAAAAATCACAAAAAAAATTGCAAAAATATATTATAAAATAAATTCTTAAAAATATAAAAAGAGTAAAGAATGAAAAAAAAAACCTTTCTTTTAGAATTAAAAGTTGAAAATATTCCATCTTATTTGTTAAAAGAACTTGCTTTATCTATATATAAAAAATTTATTAAAATATTAGAAAAAAAAAAATTTTTATATAAAAAAATACAATGGTTTGCAACTCCGAGAAGAGTAGCTATTAAAATTAAAAATATTTATACAAAAGAAAAACAAAAATATAAAATTTATAAAGGACCTGCAAAAAAAATAGCATTTGATCATATAGGAAAATTCACAAAAATAACTAAACTATGGATGAAAAGATTTCATATTCTTCCAGATCAAATTAAAATATTTCAAAAAAAAAAAAAAGAATGGCTCATTTACAAAAAAAAAAGAAAAAAAATAAATTATAAAAAAAAACTAGCTCAAATTTCAAAAATAATAATTTATTCATTATCCCGTTTTAATTTAATGCGATGGAATGAAAAAAACTATAAATTTATTAGACCAATTCGAAATATTTCTATGATGTTGAATGAAAAAATTATAAAATATAAAATGTTTGGTTTAAAAACAAATAACCATATACAAAGTTATACGTATGATATAAAAAAAAACATAAAAATTTCACACGCAAAAGATTATCCAAAAATATTACTAAAAAAAGGAAAAGTAATTGCAGATTATGAAAAAAGAAAAAAAAAAATTTATCAACAAATACATAAATTAGCAAAATCTCATAATAGTTATTTGAAAATAAATAATTTATTATTAGAAGAAATAAATTCATTAATTGAATATCCCTATTCTCTTGTTGCTAGCTTTAAAAAAAAATACCTTTTTATTCCACAAGAAATTAATATTTATGTGATCGAAAAAATTTTAAAATCCTTTCCATTATTTAATAAAAATAATAAATTACAATCTATTTTTATTTTCGTAATAAATGTTAAAAAAAAAAACCATAAAAAAATAATATCAGGATATGAATCAGTAATATTATCAAAATTACAAGACATTAATTTTTTTTTAAAAAAAGATACAAAAGAAAAATTGCAAAATAAAATAAACCTTTTAAAAAAAATTATATTTTATAAAAATTTAGGAAATATGTACGAAAAAACCAAACGACTAAAAAAAATTATTTTGTTACTTTCAAAAAAAATAAAATTTCATACAAATGACGCTATTCAAGCAGCATCTCTTTCTAAATGTGATCTTGTTACAAATATGGTTAATGAATTTCCTGATTTACAAGGAATAATCGGATCTTATTACGCAAAAATCAGTCAAGAAAACAAAAATGTATGTAAAGGAATTCAAGAACAGTATTTACCTAAACACAATAATGATCAACTACCAAAAAGTTCTATAGGAATAGCTTTATCGATATCAGATAAATTAGATAATATTATAGGAATGTTTATTATAGGAGAAAAACCAAAAGGAGAAAAAGATCCATTTGGACTTAGAAGAGCAGCTATTGGAATTATAAAAATTATTTTATATAATAAAATTTCTTTAAATTTAAACAAAATGATTAAAAAAATAATAAAACTCTATAATATTAAAATTTCTCTTAAAAAAATTCAAAAAAAAATCTTGATTTTTATTATTAATCGATTTAATAACTTTTATCACCAGGAAAAAAATATAAAAAATATTATTCAATCTATTATTTGCTTAAAAAAAATAAATTTATTCAAAATAAACAAAAAAATAAAAATGATATTATTTTTTAGAAATTCTCATAATTTTAAAAAAATTTTAATTACAAATAAAAGAATTGAAAATTTTTTTAAAAACACATGTATAAAATCTACATATAAAATTAAGAAATCTTTATTAAAAAAAAATATTGAAATTAAATTAGTAAAAAAAATAAAAAAGTTGGAAAAAAAAATCAATACACTCAATTTAAAACAAAAATATAATCAAACTATGCTTGAAATTATTAAAGTCAATAAATATATTAAAAAATTCTTTGATCAAGTAAAAATTCATAATAAGATAGAAACAATCAAGTTAAATAGATTTAATATTTTATATAAAATAAAAAAAATATTCTCTATGGTTGCTAATTTTTCTTATTTATATTAAAAAAAAATGACTAAAAATATTTAAATAAAACATTTAAAGTTTTTAGTCGTTTTATTTAAAATAAAAAAAATATACAATTTTCTTTAATAGAATTATTCTATAAAAAATAGAATTTTATTTTTATAATTTTTTTTAACAAAAAATTTTTATTATTTATAAAAATATATACTTATAAATTTTTTATAAAAAATTATATATTTACTTTCAAGAAAATAATATTAAAAATATGCAATAAATATAAAATATATGAATTTAAATTTTTCTTTTTAAAATAAAACTTTTTCTCATAAAAATTTATAGATAAAATTTTTGTATAAAATATACTTTATTTATCTCTTAATATCGCATGAAATTTCTTTTTTAAATTTTCAATACATAAAAAAAATAAATCTTTTATCTCAGAATTAGTGAAATTTTTTTTATCATTTTGAAAAAAAATCTTAATAGATAAACTTTTCTTATTTTTTGGAATATTTGCTCCATAATATATGTCAAAAACTTTCACAAAAAAAATATATTTTAAAGAAGTCTTATAACAAGTAGATAATATTTTTTCAATAGGTATTTCTTTAGAAAGAATAATCGAAAAATCTCTTTCACTATAATGATATGGAAAAAATTCTTGTACAGAAAAATTATTACTTTGTGGAAGTTTATTAACAAAAATTTCAAATGAAAAAATATCTTCTAGCAAATTATAATGTTCTTTAACAAAATTATTGAACATTCCAATACATCCAATTTTAAGATTTTTATAATAAATGTCTGCACAAATACTTTTATCAAACCCAAAAATATATGAATGTTTAAAATAAACATTTTTAAAATCATAAAAACGATATAAGATATTTTCTAAATCTTTTTTTAAATCATAAAAAGAAAATTTTTCATTTTTATAAAACCAATTTTTTTCATATTTATAACCACTGATTATTCCAGATAACATCAAAATCTGATCAATTTCAAATCCTTCTGAAAATTTTTTTATAAAACATACTCCACTTTCAAAAAAACGAATATTTTTCTCTTGACGATTCTTATTATATTTTATGTTTTTTAATAATCCAGGAAAAAGAGATTTTCGCATACAAGAAAGATCTTTTGAAATTGGATTCATTATTTTAATAATTTTTCGATCTTTAAAAAATAATTCTTGTGATTCTATATCAGTAAAACTATAATTAATCACTTCAGAATAATTATTATTATGTAAAAACTCTTTTATTTTTAAAAGATTACTAAAAATATAATTTTTCTTAGGAATTATAGAATTAACATTCAAAGGTGTAGAAAAAATTTTATTATATCCATAAAAACGAACTATATCAGAAATAATATCTTCCGCACAAAGAATATCAGAACGAAAAAAAGGAGGTATAACTTCTAATTTAGAAAACTTTTCTATAACAGAATATTCTAATTTTCTTAATATATTTATTATTAAATATTTATTAATAAAAAAACCTAACAGTGAATTTATCTTTTTATATGATAACAATATTTTTTTATTTATATTTAAAGTAATCTGAGAATAATTTACATATTTTATTTTTCCTCCACATAGTTTTTGAATTAAAAAAGAAATTTTTTCTAAAGCTAATAAACTTAGTTTTTCTTCACAACGTCTATAATAATGATCATATGATGAATAATACTTATTATATTTTTTTTTTATAAAATCTACGACTGAAATGTCAAATACAACAGCAGCTAAATATAAATTTTTTGTAGAATGTTTTATTTTAAATTTATTAGAATGAATATATCCTCCTAAAGATAGGATATCTGAACCACTAGAAATAACAAAAGTTCCAGGTATAATATCTAAACAAAATTCTTTCAATTGAATTTTTTCATATAATTTCGATTTCCTAATTTTAATATGAGTATTTTTAATACAATCAAAATCAAAAACATGAATAGATTGACCTAATTCTAATGAAACATAATTCACTATATCAGATACAATATCTTTAGAAGATATATGAGATTTTCTTAACTTTTCATATATCCAAAATGGAGTTTTTTTTAAAAAATTAATATTTTCTATAATTTTAATAAAATAATTTGAACATATTTTTTTATTTAAATTTGATATTTTAATTTTTTCTGTTAAACATTGTTGATGAAAATTATATAAAAAATTAAAATTAAATTTTAAAGAACAATTATTATAAACAGATAGTTCTCTTGTAATTCCAAGAACTCCTAAACAATCATTTCTATTTGCAGGAACATTAATATTTACAGTATCTTCAGGATTTTTTTTAAAATACTGTTTTAAAGTTTCTCCAATAATCGCGTTTTTTGGAAATTCTACTATATCATTTTTATTTCCAAAAATTTTTAAATCAGAATATTTATATATTCTTCCTTCTAAAAATCTTTTTTTCATTAATTTTTTTTTTTTTTGATGAAAATTTTTTTTAACTTTTACTGCTACTTTCATACCGACATAACAATTTTTTTTTTGTGAATAAATTTTTAAAAAAAAATTTTCTTCTATTTTAATTTGAAAAAAAAAATAATTATCCTTAGAAGGAAAAATTTCTACAACTTCTCCAATAAAAGATCTTTCAAAACCATTTTTTTTGCTCAAAAAATCTACTTCTAATCCAATTTTTGTCAATTGTTCACAAAGTAAAGAATTTTTAATGTTTTTACAACATAAATTTTCTTTTAACCATGACAGACTTAATTTCATTTTTTCTCACTGTTATTTAAATTGTTTGAGTAATCTTAAATCATTTTTAAAAAGAGAACGAATATCAGAAATTTTATATTTTAACATAATGATTCGTTCAATACCTAAACCAAAAGCACATCCAGAATATTTATATGGATTGATTTTAACATTTTGAAACACAAAAGGATGTACCATTCCACATCCCAAAACTTCCAACCACTTTCTTGAATTCTTATCAAAAATATCCACTTCCATAGAAGGTGTTGTAAATGGAAAATAAGAGCTACGAAATCGCATTTTAATTTTTTCTTCAAAAAAATTTAATAAAAAATTTTCCATTATCCATTTTAAATTAGAAAAATTAATATTTTTATCAACAATTAAACCTTCTACTTGATGAAACATAGGACTATGCGTTAAATCAGAATCATTTCGATAAACTTTTCCAGGAACAATAATTCGAATCGGAGGTTTTTTTTTTTTCATCACTCTAATTTGAACACTAGAAGTTTGAGTGCGTAATAAATAATCTTTATTAAACCAAAAAGTATCTTGAAAATTTCTAGAAGGATGATTTTTTTTTATATTTAAAGCATCAAAATTATAATATTTATGCTCTATCTCTGGTCCAAAAACAATTTCACAACCTAATTTTTCAAAAAAAGATTTTATTTTGTTTATAGATTGAGTAACAATATGCAAAGAACCATTTTTCATATCTTGATAAGATAAAGAGACATCAAAAAATCTTCTCTGTGAAGAACTATTTTTTAATGATATATAAAATTTTTTTTTTAAAAAGATTGCATTAATTATTTTTTTTTTAATTTTATTAATTTTTATACTAAAATTTTTTTTTCTCTCTTTATCTAAGATTTTTATTTTTTTTATTTCATTATTAATATATCCATTTTTCCCTAAATATTTTGATTTAACCAAATTTAACTCATAAATATTTTTACATTGATTAATTTCAAATAAAATTTTTTTAATAGATTTTTGAACACACATATACTTTCTCAAAAAAGATTAATATACTAAAAAGCTTCCTACAAGGAAGCTTATCAGTTTGAAGTGTAATTTTTAAAATTTAATTAAAATATCATTTTTCTAAAATATAAAATAGTTATTAGTATTTATTACAAAAAAATAAAATTTTACTTATTTAAATTTGTATTTGCTGTTTGAATTAATTTTGAAAAAGCGATAGAATCTTTAATTGCTATATCAGAAAGAATTTTCCGATTAATATTTATAGAAGATTTTTTTAAACCATAAATAAAAGAACTATAAGATAAATTACTTTCTCGAACGGCAGCATTAATTCTTGTAATCCATAAATTTCTAAATGTTCTTTTTTTTTGTCTTCTATCTCGATAAGAATATTGACCAGATTTTATAACAGCTTGAATGGCTACACGATATACTCTAGATCTTGCTCCATAATATCCCTTTGCTTTCTTTAAAATTTTTTTATGACGAGCACGAGAAAATACACCTCTTTTAACTCGAGTCATGGAAATATCCTTAATTTATTAAAAAACTTATATAAATAATTTATATATATGGAAAAAAAGATTTAACAGCTTTATTATTTGATTGTGAAACAATTTTTTTTAATCTTAAATGTCTTTTTTTTTTTTTTGTTTTTTTTGTTAGAATATGTCTTAAATTTGCTTGTTTTCTTTTAAATTTTCCAGAAGAAGTTTTCTTAAAACGTTTAGAAGCACTTTTCAAAGTTTTTAATTTTCTCATATATTTTCCAAAAAAATTATTTCTTTTTTAGATTATTCTTGTTAGGTGATAAAATCATAATCATTTGCCGTCCTTCTATTTTTGTAGGGAAAAATTCTACAAAAGAAATATGTTTTAAATCTTTTTTAATACGATTTAAAACGTTCACACCAATCTTTTGATGCGCCATTTCTCGACCTCTATAACGAAGAGTAATTTTTACTTTATCCCCATCATTTAAAAAACGATTTATATTTCTTAATTTAACTTGATAATCACCCTCATCAGTACTAGGACGAAATTTGACTTCTTTAATATGAATAATTTTTTGTTTTCTTTTTTGTTCTTTTAAAGCTTTTGTTTTATTATAAAGAAATTTTCCATAATTCATAATTTTACAGACAGGGGGTTCTGAATTTGGACTAATTTCAACTAAATCCACTCCTTCTTTTTTAGATTTTTCTAAAGCTTCTTGAATACTTACAATACCAATTTTTTCACCGTTTAAACCAGTAAGACGAACTTTTAAAGCGCGAATTTCATTATTTATTCTATGCATTCTATTATTTTTCATTCTTTTCCAGTCTTTAATATCCAATTCCTCCACTTAAAAATTTTTAAAATAATAATTTTCTTGAAATTTTTTTTGAATAAATTCTAATAAAGAAATTGTAAAAATACTTTTTGAATATTCTCGAACAGAAATTATATTATTTTTACATTCATTATTTCCACAAATTAATATATAAGGAATTTTCAATAAAATATTATCCCTCACTCGAGAACTCACACTTTTATTTCTAGAATCTATTTCTGCTCTAATTTTATGTTCTTTTAATTTTTTTAATATACTTAAACAATACAGAAGATTTTTGTCAGAAACATTAATAATTTTTACTTGTATAGGAACTAACCAAATAGGAAGATAACCTTTATATTCTTCAAGTAAAATACCAATAAATCTTTCTAAGGAACCTAAAATTGCACGATGAATTAATACAGGATGTTTTCTTAAATTTTTCTTATTCACATAATATGAACCTAATCGTGTTGGTAAATAAAAATCCAATTGAATTGTGCCGCATTGCCATTTTCTATCAAAACAATCTTGTAATTCAAATTCTATCTTAGGTCCGTAAAATGCTCCTTCACCTTCTTGTTTTGAAAATACCATTTTATTATCTGTAAGTACTCTTTTTAAAATATTCTCAGAATAATCCCAAACTGTATTATCACCAATTCTTTTTTTAGGTCTTGTAGATAATTTCACCAAAATTTTTTTAAAAGAAAACATTCCATATATATCAGAAATCATTTTTATACAATTATTAATTTCCTCCTTTAATTGAGATTTTCGACAAAAAATATGAGCATCATCTTGCGTAAAATTTCTTAATCGCATTAATCCATGTAAAGAACCAGAAAATTCATTGCGATGACAACTACCAAATTCTGAAAATCTTATTGGTAAATCCTTATAAGAACGTAACTTATTCTTAAAAATTTCTATATGACCAGGACAATTCATTGGTTTAATACAATATTCTCTATTTTCAGAATACGTAGAAAAAATTAAATTTTCATAATTTTCTAAATGACCAGTTTTCTTCCAAATATCTTTATTCATTAAAAATGGAGTCTTAACTTCCTGATAATTAAATTTGTTTAACTTATATCTAATAAAATTTTCTAATTTTTTCAATATAAACAATCCATTATGATGCCAAAAAACCATTCCTGGAGAATTTTTTTGTAAATGAAATAGATCTAAATTAATATTGATATTCCTATGATCAAATTTTTTTTTTTCTTGACATAAATGTATATAATCTCTTAATTCTTTTTTATTTTTTAAAACAATCCCTGAAATTCTTTGTATCATTTTATTTTCTTTTTTATTCTGCCAATAAACACCAGATAAACTCTCTAGTTTAAAATAATTACAGAAATTTATTTTCGGAGCCTGTATTCCAGTTAAAAAATCTATATGATTTTCATGCATATAATATTCAATTATATGATTCTTCTGAAAATTTTTTTTTAAAATTTCAATTTTATAATTTTCATTTAATTTTTTTAAAATTTTCTTCAAAATCTTAAAAGATTTATATTTTTTAAAAATAAAATAATTATTCTGAATAAGAGAATACATTTTATTTTCAATTAAAAAGATATCTTTTTTTTTTAATGGAATTTCTTTATAAAAATCATAATAAAAATTATTTTTATTTGTAAAAAAACTACATAATTTTACATCAGGCCATAAAGTTTTTATACTATAACTTAACAATTGTATACATGTATTTCTAATAATTTTCAAAGATAATTTATCATTTTTATGAATAAAAAATAATTTTGAATCTCTTTCTATATTAGTATCTAAATGGACGATGTTATTATTTAATGATGCACAAATAATATCTTTATCATGAATTTTTAAAAAATCTTTTATTATATCTCGAACAGAGATGATATTCTGATACTTTTTTCTCTTTCCATCAGAAAATGTAATAATAGGCATTTTATGTCCTGAAAATAAAATAAATAAAAAAAATATTACTATATAAATTTATTTATATTTATTTTATCGTATATATAAAATTATTTTTTTAAAATTATAACATTAAAATGTTTTACATATTGTTTGAGACAAATTTCTTAACATTATAGCACTATCATCCCAAGATAAACATGGATCAGTAATAGATTGTCCATATTTCATTTTTTCTTTTTTTTGAATAAGTTGTGAACCTTCTTCTAAAAAACTTTCAATCATAACACCAAAAATATTTTTTGAACCATCTCTAATTTGTTTACAAATAGAATCACATACTTCAAACTGTAAAAGATGTTTTTTTAAACAATTACCATGACTAAAATCAACCATTAATTTTTCTTGTAACTGAAATTTTTTTAAATCATTAATTGCAAGATCTATATCTTCTTTATGATAATTAGGTTTTTTTCCTCCTCGCATAATTACATGAGATAAAGAATTTCCTTTTGTATGATTAATAGTCATTCGTCCATTTTTATCAGGAGCTAAAAAAACATGCTGTTCTCTAGCTGCGCGAATTGCATCTATTGCAATTAATATATTTCCGTCAGTTCCATTCTTAAAACCTACTGGACAAGAAAGAGCAGAAGCCATTTCACGATGTATTTGACTTTCAGTTGTTCTAGCTCCAATAGCTCCCCAACTGATCAAATCATTAATAAATTGACCAATTACCATATCTAAAAATTCTGTTGCAGCGGGTAAACCAATTTTATTAATATCTAACAATAATTTTCTAGCAATTTCTAACCCTTTATTTACTTTAAAAGTATTGTTGATTTCTGGATCAGAAATTAATCCTTTCCATCCTATAACTGTTCTTGGTTTTTCAAAATATGTACGCATAACGATTTCTAAAGAAGACTTATATTTTTTCCTTAAATCATTTAATTTATAAGCATAATCTATAGCAGCAATAGGATCATGAAGAGAACAAGGACCAATAATAACTAATAAACGTTTATCCTTTCCAGACATAATATTTGAAATAACATTTCTTGTTTTAATGATATTATTAATAATTTTAGATGTAATAACATAACGTTCTGATAAACTTGCAGGAGTCACTAAAGGATCCATTTTACATGTTCTTAATTCATCTGTTTTTTTCATTTCTTTCTCTGTTAAATAGTAATTAAAAGATAAAAAATATAAATACACTAAATAAAATTAGTATTAAAGATTTTAGTATATTCTGTTATATAAATTGTATTTTTATCAAATATTTAATAAATTTTTTTGTAAAATTATATTGAAAATATATAAGAATAATTATATTTTTAAAAAAGTATTTTTAGTTAATTTATTTTTTATATAAATAAAAAAATATATCAATAATACTTAAAACTGGTTGAAGAAGATGATCAAAATTTTTTTAAAAATATATTTAATTTAAATAACTAAAAAATTTTTCAATATATTGATTTTTATAATAAATATTTTTTAAAAAATGTATACTACATTCCTATTAAAAAAAATAATTAAAATACAATTTTATCTAAATATTTATCTAACCAATTTATGCAGAAAGATAAAAAAATATATTGAAATGATATATATCATTATTTATACAATTATAAAAACTCTTCTTTTTTTTGTTTTTTTATATTTTTTTTTT
>NZ_OZ060394.1:2705-95790 GCF_964059095.1 Buchnera aphidicola (Chaetosiphella stipae setosa) | reverse complement strand
AAAAAAAAAAGAAAAAAAATAAAAATTTTAAAATTCTTTCAAATATATCTTATTTAAGAAAAATTAATAAATCAAAAAATTTTTATAAATAAAAAAAATAAAAAATTGAGCTATAAAATATGAAAAAATATTTTTTACAACCAAAGGAAAAAAATCTTAAAGGAATTTATATTACACAAAAAGCATACCTAGAAATATATAAAATATTTAAAAAAAAAAAAGAAAATATTGGAATTAAAATAGATATAAAAAAATCAGGATGCGCTGGTTTTAAATACATCTTACAATATTATAAAAAAAAAACTGATAAAGAAATTTTATTTTCAAATAATGAAATATCAATTTTTTTACCAGTAAATAAAATTCATTTTTTAGATGGAATTATCATTGATTTTGTTAAAAAAAATTTTCATCAACACTTTTCTTTCTATCATGACAGCATAAAACAAAAATGTGGATGTGGAACAAGCTTTCAAATTCAAAAGTAAAAAAAATTTATTTAAAAATTATTTCCATATCAAAAGATAAAAATTCTTTTTACCTCTACTTAATAAAGTATATTTTTTAAAAAGTTTATCAGAACTTTTAAAAATATAATGAATATTTGTTTCTTTTCGATAATTAATAGAAATAGCATGAGAAGCAATTAAATTTCTAGCATGATTTTTTGAAAATGCTAATTTTGTACGAACTAAAATATCCTTTAAATTTTTTTCAGAATGTTCTAAATTCAATGTTGGAGCATTATTTTTTTTTAATTTTCGAAAAATTTTTTCATTTAAATTTTTGATGTTTCTAGAAAAAAATACTAAAGTATTATTTTTAGCAGATAAAAAATTCGATTTTCCATGCACTAAAGATGTCATTTTTTCTGCCAATATTTCTTTCGATTTAAATTTTTTTTTTTTAAAATTATCCTGAAGTTTAATTTGCTGAATTTCTTTTATACTGAGAGAAGTAAAATATTTTAAATAATTATAAACATCGGAATCTTTCACATTAATCCAAAATTGATAAAAAGCATAAGGAGAGGTTTTTTTAGAATCTAACCAAATTGTCTGCGAAGAACTTTTTCCAAATTTCTTTCCATCAGATTTTTTTAATAATGGAATTGTTAAACCAAAAACTTCCTTTTTATGTAAAATATTGGTTAAATGAATCCCAGAAGTAATATTTCCCCATTGATCCGATCCTCCTATTTGTAAAAAAACTTTATATTTTTTATACAAAATAGAAAAATCATAAGCTTGCAATAAACTATAAGAAAATTCTGTAAAAGATATACCTTGTTCACGAGAAATACGATTTTTAACAGATTCTTTATTAATCATATGATTAATAGAGAAATTTTTTCCAATATCTCGTAAAAAAAATAAAATATTTAATTTTTTAAACCAATCATAATTATTAACAATAATCGCTTTATTAGGTATATCTGAAAAATCTAAAAATAAAAAAATTTGCTTTTTAATTTTTTCAATCCATTGCAAAACATGAGAATAAGAAAATAAACTTCTTTCTTTAGATTTAAAACTCGGGTCGCCAATTAAACTTGTTGCACCGCCAATTAATACAATTGGAGTATGTCCTTGCATTTGAAATTTTTTCAAACATAACAATGGAAGAATATGTCCGATATGTAAACTATCTGCAGTAGGATCAAAACCACAATATATTGATATTTTTTTTTTTTTTAAAATCTCCTCAACTTTCTTATTATTAGTAATTTGTGATATTAATTTACGCTTTTTAAAGTAATTCAAAATATTTTTTTCTAACATGTAAAAACCTTTTAAAAAAAAATGAAAATAAATTTTTATTAAATTCTATCTATATTTAATAATTATGTTCACATAAATGATATAAAATACATTTTTCACATTGCATATTCCTTGCTTTGCAAACTTCTTTTCCATGAAATAAAAACCAACTATGAACATATTTTTGAAAATATTCCGGAACAAACTGTAATAATAATTTTTCTACTTCTCTTACATTTTTCCCATTAGCAAAAAAAGTACGATTACATACTCTATATACATGAGTATCTACTGCAATTTTATTTTTTTTAAAAATAATATTCAATATAACATTAGCTGTTTTTCTTCCAACTCCAGGAAATGATTCCAATTCTTTTCTATTATTTGGTATTGATCCATTATATTTTTCTACTAAAATTTCAGATATTCTAATGATATTTTTAGTTTTTTTTCGAAACAATCCTAATTTTTTAATTATTTTTTTAATTTTTTTTTCTCCTAACAAAATCATTTCAAGAGGAGTACTAGCAAGAGAAAAAAGATTTTTTGTAACTTTATTAACTATTTTATCTTTTGCTTGAGCAGATAATAAAACAGATATTAAACATTCAAAAGGAGAAGAAAAAATCAATTCTGTTTTTTTTTTAAAACCATATTTTTTTTTTAATAAAAATAATATCTTAAGTCTTTTTTTATTATTCATTCAAAAATTCTCATTTTTTTTAAAATATTTTCAAAAATCTAAAAAAATTTCTAAAATTTATTTAAATTATAAAAAATTCATATTAAAAAAAACAAAAAAGAAAAAAAAAAAAAAATTTTAAAAAACTCTTAAATAATATCTATAACTTATTTTTTTAAATATTTTCATAATTTAAAAAAATAAATACAAATAATTAAAATAATTTATATAAAAAACTTTCAAAATAAATCTTAAATTCATATTTTTTTTCTTATATTAATTATTTAAGAATATTTAAAACTACAGATTTTTCTAATTCTAAAAATAATATATAAAATTATTTAAAAAAATATAAAAAATATTTTAAATTAATATAAATAAATTATATTTAATATAAAAAATTTTAAAACATTAAAATGTCTATAAATTTATAAATAAAAAATATAAATTAAATATATATTATATAAAAAAATTCTCCTTGATAATTAATTTAAAATTTCTTAAAATATTTACCTATAAAAAATAATATTTTACTTTTCAAAAAAATCTTTTTAAACACGTTCGTAGCTCAGTTTGGTTAGAGCACTACTATGACATGGTAGAAGTCAGTGGTTCAAATCCACTCGAACGTATATTAATTTATTTAAAATAAATTTAATAAAAATAAAATAAAAATATCTAATTTATTTTTTAAAATTGTGATTAAAATTAATAAAAAAATTCTAAAATATAAAAAATTTTTATTAGCGTATAGTGGTGGAATCGATTCTACTGTTTTACTATATAAACTATTAAAATATAAAAAAAAAAAGAAAATATCAATACGTGCAATTCATATTAATCATCAAATACACCCAAAATCAAAATTATGGAGTGAACATTGTAAAAAAATTTGCAAAAAAAATAATGTTCCTATCATTATAAAAAAAATATCTATTAAAAAAAAAAATATTGAATCTAATGCAAGAAAAAAAAGATATAAAATTTTTCAAAAAAATTTACTTCCTCAAGAAATTTTATTAACAGGACATAATTTAGATGATCAATGTGAAACGTTATTATTGTCTATAAAAAGAGGAAGTGGTTTGAAAGGGTTATCTGGAATTTCTTATAAAAAAAAAATTTTTAAAAATTATTTATTTAGACCTCTACTAAAAGTTTCTAGAAAAAAAATTGAAAAATGGGCTATATCTCAAAATCTTCAATGGATAGAAGACACAAGTAATTATGATATATCATATGATAGAAATTTTTTAAGACATAAAATCATACCTCAAATCAATCAAAGATGGAAATTTTTTAAAAAAAATTGTTTAAAAGTATCTCAAATAATATATAAAGAATATCAATTATTAAATAAATTTATATCATCAATTTTTAAAAAAAATTTATATCAAAAAAATATTTTAAACATAAAAAAAATACAAAATATGAATCCTAATATTCAATATTTTATTCTTAAAAAATGGATTTATCTTAATATTAAAAAAAATCTATCCTACAGTTTTTTAACAGAAATTATCAAAAATATATTACATAAAAAAAAAAAAAATCCTCGAATAAAATTAAAAAAATATGAAATTTGGAATTATAATGAACATTTATATTTAATTAAAAAAACACCAAAAATGAAAGATTTTATTATATTTTGGCATTATCCTTATAATAAATTAAAATTACCTAAAAAATTTGGATACTTAAAAATTAAAAATCAAAAAAATATAAAAAATTCTTCATATATTAGAGCACCAAAAAATCAACAAATGATAAAAATAAAATTTCATACAAATAAAAAAATAAAAATAAACAAAAAAAATCCAAAAACACTCAAAAAAATTTTTAATGAACTGCAGATACCGCCATGGAAAAGAAAAAAAATACCATTATTATTTTACAATAACAAGTTTATATCTGCTATTGGATTTTTTGTCACAACAAAAAAATATAATATTAATGAAAAAAAAATTTCAGTTATATGGAAAAAAAATATCTAAAAAATCTATTTAAAAAAAAAATTTTCAGAAACAGAAATTCTTTTATATAAAGCATGAAATTTAAGAATTTTATGATTTAATAAAGGATAATTTAAAGACTCAAAAGACAAATTAGTTGATAAAAAATTTTCCGAACGATAGCTTAAATCTGGAGTAATAGGTTTTAACCAAGTCATTAAAAACCGAAAAAAATTAATTCCCATCGTGCAAATCAATTGTATTTTATCATCATGTTGATCATACTTCGCTAGAGTCCATGGACTAGAATTATTTATATAATTGTTCGCAAAATTTGCATATTTAATAACAGAACGTATCACTGAAGAAAACTCTCTTTTCTGAAAAAAAAACATAATTTTTTTTGTATTTTTTAAAAACAAATGATAAAAAGTGTTTTTTAATAAAACTTTACTTAGCATATTATTAAAATATTTATTAATAAATCCTGAACACCTTGATGCTAAATTAACAATTTTATTTACTATATCAGTATTAATCTTAGAAACAAAATCTTTTATATTAAAATCAATATCTTGAATTCTAGATGATAATTTAGATGCAAAATAATATCTTAAACTATCTGAATCAAAATATTTCAACCAAGTAGAAGCTTTTATAAAAATATTTTTTGATTTTGACATTTTTTTACTATTAATTGTTAAATGTCCATGAACAAAAATTCCAGTCGGTTTACGAAAATTTATTCCTTCTAATATTGCAGGCCAAAATAAACTATGAAAATAAACAATATCTTTTCCTATAAAATGATATAAATCAGTAGTATCAGAATTTTTCCAGAACTCAGAAAAACATATATCTTTTCTTTTTTTTGCTAAAACTTTTAAAGTACTAATATAACATATTGGAGCATCTATCCAGACATAAAAATATTTATTTTGATAACCAGGAATTTTAAAACCAAAATATGGAGAATCTCTTGAGATATCCCATAAACGTAAACCCTTCTCAAACCACTCTTTAGATTTCTTCTCGACTTGAATATTTAAAACTCCAGATGAAATCCAATTATATAAATTTTCTTGAAAAATAGAAAGATTAAAAAAAACATGATTAGATTTTTTCAAAATTGGAATTGAATTAGATATTTCAGATTTAGGATTAATTAAATCTGCAGCTTCATAAACTGATCCACATTTTTCGCAATGATCTCCATATTGATTATCTGAAAAACATTTCGGACAAACTCCTCGAATTAATCTATCTGGAAGAAAAATATTTTTTTGAGAATCATATAATTGCAAAATTTCTTTTTCTAAAATAAAACCTTTTTTTTTTAAAAACGAAAATATCTTTGTCGTAAAATACAAATTTTCTTTAGTATTTGTATGGCTATAACAATCATATGAAATATTAAATCGTGATAAATCATATAAATGTTCATGAAAAATCTTTTTAATAAGATTATTCGGATTGATTTTCATTTTTCTAGCTTTCAACATAATCGGTGTACCATGAGTATCATCAGCACAAATGAAAATAACAAATTTATTATTCATTTTTTGATATCTTACCCATATATCAGCTTGAATATGTTCTAATAAATGTCCGATATGTATTGGTCCATTAGAATATGGCAAAGCACACGTCACTAAAATTTTTTTATTCATCATATTTTTTTATCTATAGATATTTAATATTTAATTATAATCTATAAAAATATTTTTATAAATTAAAAAAAAATACAAATTATATACTTAATTTAGTATAAATATTTTAATATATTTACTAATATAAAATATATAATAAAAATTTTTTTAAAAAATTTTTAAAAAAAATAATAAAAATATAAAATAAAAAACTTAAACAAATTAAAAATTTTACAAAATAAATTTTCATGAATATATCTAAGAAATATTAAAAAATATCTTAAAAAAATAAATTTTCATATATTTCTTCAATAAATATTAAATTCAAAAAAGAAAAAAAAAAAAGAAAAAAAATCTATATAAAAAATGAAAAAATAATAAAATAAATATATAAAATTCTTTTAAAAAAAATTTTTTTTAATAATGTACAAATTTTATGTTTATTTTATTTAAAATAATTTAAAAATAATCTTTAATTCCAAATTATTAATTTTAACAAAAATTTTATAAATATAAATTATAAAATACTATTATATTTTCTTTAAAAAAATTAAATTTACTTATCAAATAAATTTAGAATGAAAATTCTATAAAAATAAAATTTATAAATATAAATATTTTTATTTATATGAAATTTTAAATATTAGTTTTTTTATAAAAAATAACTAAAAAAATATATTATTTAAATATCTGTGAAAAGTTTCAAACAAACTAGTTATATGATACGATCAATGATATTTCAAAATTAAAAATTAATTCAAAATCTCAATAATATGAATAAAAAACTTAAAATAGCAATGCTTCCAGGAGATGGAATCGGACCTGAAGTTATGCAAGAAACATATAAAATTATTAAAATTATTAAAAAAAAATCTAATTTGAATTTAAAAATAAAAAAATATGATATTGGTGGAATCGCAATTGAAAAATGGGGAAAAGCATTACCCAAAAAAACGCTAAAAGGATGCGAAAAATCTCATGCAATATTACTTGGTTCTGTAGGAGGACCAAAATGGGAATATTTACCATCTCATCAAAGACCAGAAGTAGCTTCCTTATTAAAAATAAGAAAATATTTTAATTTATTTGCCAATTTAAGATATTCTATTTTACATCCCAAACTATATAAATTATCACCATTAAAAAAAAAAATTGCCGATAAAGGATTTGATATTTTATGTGTGCGAGAATTAACAAGCGGAATATATTTTGGACAACCTTCACTTGAAATAAAAAAAAAAAATAAACATTATGCAATAGATACAACAATTTATCACAAAAATGAAATTAAAAGAATAGCACATATAGCTTTTCAAGAAGCTTTAAAAAGAAAAAAAAAAGTCACATCTATTGATAAATCTAATGTTCTCCAAACTTCAAAATTATGGAAAAAAACTGTTAATCAAGTCTCTCAAAATTATCCTGAAGTCAATCTATCACATTTATATTTTGATAACGCAGTCATGCAAATTATAAAAAATCCACATTCATTTGATGTTATTTTATGTCCAAATCTTATTGGAGATATTATTTCAGATGAATGTGGAATTTTAACTGGATCTATAGGAATGTTATCTTCTGCGAGTTTAAATGAAAAAAAATTTGGTTTATATGAACCTGCAGGAGGAACCGCTCCTGATATACAAGGAAAGAATCTTGCTAATCCTATAGCTCAAATTCTGTCTCTTGCACTTCTCTTTAAACATACTTTTAAACTAAATACAATATCAAAAAAAATTAAATTAGCTATACAAAAAACATTACTAAAAGGATACAGAACATTAGATATTTCTAATGGAAAAAAATTTATTACGACAGATCAAATGGGAAACGAAATTATTAAATCATTGCTTGAGGAATATAATAATGAAAAAAACTTTATATCAAAAAATATATGATTCGCATTTAATACAAACAAATGATAACAATCCTATTCTATATGTTGATCTCCATTTAATTCATGAAGTCACATCTCCACAAGCATTTGATGGATTAAAAAATAAAAAAAGACATGTAAGAAGACCTGATAAAACTTTTGCAACTATGGATCATAATGTATCAACTACTAAAAAAGACATAAATGCATCAGGGAAAATGGCTAAAATTCAAATGCAAGAATTAATCAAAAACTGCAAAAATGAAAAAATACCATTGTATGATATATTTCATAAAAATCAAGGGATAGTTCATGTTATTGCCCCAGAACAAGGAATGATATTACCTGGAACCATAATAGTTTGTGGAGATTCTCATACATCAACAAACGGAGCTTTTGGAGCGTTATCTTTCGGTATTGGAACATCAGAAGTAGAACATGTTTTAGCAACACAAACAATACAACAAAATAAATTTAAAAATATGAAAATTGAAATTAATGGAACATTAAAAAAAGGAATCACAGCAAAAGATGTTATATTATACATAATTAAAAAAATTGGATCTTCAGGAGGAATTGGATACGTCATTGAATTTTGTGGACAAATAATAGAACAATTTAGCATGGAACAAAGAATGACTATATGCAATATGGCTATAGAAATGGGTGCAAAATCTGGAATAATCGCTCCTGATCAAACTACATTTAATTATTTACAAAACAAAAAATTCTCTCCTTCCGGAAAAAATTGGGATAAAGCTTTAAAAAATTGGAAAAAATTAAAATCTGATCAACACGCTTATTTTGATAAAACTTTTATTTTAGATATCTCAAATATAGCTCCACAAATAACATGGGGAACTAATCTTGACCAAATTATTTCTATTAATGAAAAAACTCCTAACATTCAAAAATATAAAGATGAAAATATAAAAAAATCACTTAAAAACTCTTTGAAATATATGGGACTTTTATCTAATTCTTCATTACAAAAAATAAAAATTGATAAAGTTTTTATTGGATCATGCACAAATTCTAGAATTGAAGATCTAAGAGAAGTAGCAAAAATTATTCAAGGAAAAAAAGTAAAGAAAAACATTCAAGCTATTATTGTTCCTGGATCTAATCAAGTAAAACTAAAAGCAGAAAAAGAAGGATTACATAAAATATTTCTAAAATCAGGATTTGAATGGAGATATTCCGGATGTTCTATGTGTTTAGGAATGAATAAAGATAGATTAAAAAATAAAGAAAGATGTGCTTCTACAAGCAATAGAAATTTTGAAGGAAGACAAGGAAGAGGAGGAAGAACACATTTAATGAGTCCATCTATGGCTGCAGCTGCGGCTATATTCGGACATTTTGTAGATGTCAGAAAATTATATATTAAGGAAATATTAAATGAAAAAATTTAAAAAACATACCGGAATTATTGCACCTCTCAATATCATAAATATTGATACTGACATTATTATACCAAAACAATTTTTAAAAAGTATCAAAAAAACTGGATTTGGAAAACATCTTTTTCATAATTGGAGATATCTAGATAATCAATCAAAAAAAATTAATAAAAATTTTATTTTAAATCAAAAAATCTATAAAAACTCTAGTATATTGATTACAGGAAGAAATTTTGGATGTGGTTCATCGCGTGAACACGCAGTCTGGGCTTTAATGGATTACGGTTTTAAAACAATTATTTCATCAAAATTTTCAGATATTTTTTATAATAATAGTATCAATAATAATCTTTTATTAATTCAACTTCCTGAAAAAAAAATCCAAGCAATTTTTTTGATCATTGAAAAAAATAAAAAAACACAATGCACTATTAATTTATTAAAAAATAAAATTTATATAAAAAAAAAAAAATACAAATTTTCAATTGAAAAATTTTATAAATTTAAACTAATTCATGGATTAGACAAAATTGATTTAACATTACAGAAAATTCAAAATATCATAGATTATGAAAAAAAAAACACACCGCAATACTTAGAAAATCGAAAATTGTTCTCTTAAGAAATAACAAATTTTAAAAAATACCAAATACTTAAACAAATGTAATTTAAAAAAAATCATATTAAATAACATTTTATATAAGAAAAATCAATGAAAGAAAAAATTATTATTTTTGATACTACTTTACGTGATGGAGAACAATCTCTACAAATTAGTTTAAATGAAAAAGAAAAAGTAAAAATTGCTTTAGCTTTAGAAAAAATGAATATTGACATTATAGAAGCAGGATTCCCTATATCTTCACCTGGAGATTTTAAATCTGTTAAAAGTATTTGTAAAAATATAAAAAAAAGTACTATATGTAGTTTAGCAAGATGTGTAGAAAAAGATATAAAAATTGCAGCAAAAGCTATGTCTGAATTAAAAAATTTTCGTATTCATTTATTTTTAGGAACTTCAAAACTACATATAGAATCTAAACTGAAAAAAAATTTTGAAGAAATACACCAAATGGCATTAAAATCTATTAAAATAGCTAAAAAATATACAGATGATATAGAATTTTCCTGTGAAGATGCTGGACGTACATCAATTGATAACTTATGTAAAATTGTCGAATCTCTGATAAAAAATGGAGTTAAAACAATAAATATCCCAGATACAGTAGGATATACAATTCCAAATGAATTTAGTAAAATAATAAAAAATTTATATCAACGTGTTCCAAATATCGATCAAGCAATTATTTCTGTGCATTGTCATAATGACTTAGGAATGGCTGTTGGAAATTCTATTTCTGCTATACAATCTGGTGCAAGACAAATTGAAGGAACAATTACAGGAATTGGAGAAAGAGCCGGAAATACAGCTTTAGAAGAAATAATTATGGCAATTAAAACAAGAAAAAAATTATTGAACTTTTATACAAATATCAAACATAAAAAAATATATCATACAAGTAAAATAATTAGCAAAATATGTAAAATATCTATACCAATTAATAAAGCCATTATAGGAAAGAATGCATTTGCGCATTCTTCTGGAATTCATCAAGATGGTATAATAAAAAATAGAAAAAATTATGAAATTATGTCGCCAAAAGATATAGGATTAAAAGAAGTAAAATTTAATTTAACTTCACGTTCTGGAAGAGCAGCAGTAAAACAAAGAATGCAAGAAATGGGATATACAGAAAAAGATTACAATTTAAAAAAATTATACAAGAAATTTCTAAAATTAGCAGATAAAAAAGGTCAAATTTTTGATTATGATTTAGAAACATTAGCTTTTATGAAAAATAAAAAACAAAAAAAGAAAAATTTTATATTAAAAAATTTAAAAATTATTACAGAAATATATGGAGAAACAAAAATTTTTATAAATTTATTATGTGGAAAAAAAACAAAAAATTGTATCATTAAAACAAAAAATGAAATCATAGAAGGAATTTATCAAGGATTAAATAAAATTACAAAAATTCATACATTTCTTAAATGTTTTCAAATACACTCTAAAATTCAAGGAAAAAATATTTTAGGAAAAGTAAATATTGTAACAATATATAAAAATAAAAAATTTTATTCAACAAAAATAGAAAAAAATATTATAAAAGCTTCTATTACAGCTATGCTTGATATATTTAATAATATTTGGAAATTTAATCAAATAAAAAAAATTAAAAAATAAAAAAAAACTTTCAAAGAAAAAAATATCAAAAACCTTCTTAGATAAATTATAATATACATTTTTCTAAGAGGGTTTTTACCTCAAAAAATAAAAAATTCTTATTACAAAATAAAAAAATAAATTTAAATAACAATCTTTTAATAAATAATCTTTTATTTATTTTAACCAATTAGTATGAAAGATTCCATTTTTATCAATTCTTTCATATGTATGTGCTCCAAAATAATCTCTCTGAGCTTGTATTAAATTTGCTGGAAGTTGAGAAGATCGATAAGAATCATAATATGAAATTGCAGATGAAAAAGCTGGAACAGGAATTCCATGAAGAATAGCATGAGAAACAATTTTTCTCAAAGAATTTTGATATACATTGGAAATTTTTTTAAAATAAGACGTTAATAATAAATTTTTTAAATTATTATTTTTTTTATATGTTTTTATAATTTCCTTTAAAAAATCTGCTCTGATAATACAACCAGCACGAAAAATTTTTGCAATATTAGAATAATTTAAATTCCATTTATATAATTTAGATGCTTTACTTAATTGAGAAAAACCTTGAGCGTATGAAATAATTTTACCTAAATATAAAGAACGTCTCATATTTTCAATAAATTTTTTTTTATCTTTTACAAGAATATCATTTTTCGGCCCTATTAAAATTTTAGAGGCTATTATTCTTTGAGATCTTAATGAAGATAAATATCTAAAAAAAACAGACTGAGTAATTAAAGACAAAGGCTCATTTAAATCTAAAGCACTTTTGCTCATCCATTTTCCAGTTCCCTTATTACTTGCAGAATCTAAAATCACATCAAGAATATATTCTCCATGATCATCTTTTTTTAAAAAAATATTTTTTGTAATTTCTATTAAATAACTTTTTAATTCTCCTTGATTCCATTCTGAAAAAATCTGATAAAGATCATGATTATTTAACATTAAAGATTTTTTTAAAATAAAATATGCTTCAGAAATTAATTGCATATCTCCATATTCAATACCATTATGTATCATTTTTACATAATGTCCTGATCCATCAGATCCAATATAATTTACACAAGGAGTTCCATTTTTTGTTTTTGCAGAAATTTTTTTAAATAAAGATTTGACTTGTAAATAAGCTTTTTTATGTCCTCCAGGCATAATTGCAGGACCATTTAATGCACCTTCTTCTCCCCCAGATATCCCAGCTCCTAAAAAATTTATTTTTTTTTTTGATAAATAAATACTTCTTTTTATTGTATCTTTAAAAAAACTATTACCTCCATCAATTAAAATATCTTCTTTATCTAAATACGGCAAAAGAGAATGAATCGTCATATCTGTTGCTTTTCCTGATTGTACCATTAATAATATAACACGCGGTTTTTTTAATGATAAGATAAAATCTTTAATTTCAAAAAAAGGATAAATTTTTTTATTTTGATTGTTGTAAATAACATTTGTAGTTTTTTCTGCGGATCTATTAAAAATAGATACAGTATAATTTTTACTTTCAATATTCAACGCTAAATTTCTTCCCATAACAGCCATTCCAATAACACCAATTTCATTTAAAGACATTACTTTTTACCTCTCTCCCTTCTCTTAATTTTCAAAAAAAAATATCAAATTCAAAAATTAAAATATTTTATAAAAATATAAAAAAATTAATAATTTTTTATCAAGAATTTCTTTTTTTAAGTGTAGAAATAACATCTGAAAATTTTAAATTTTGATAATGCAATAAAACTAATAAATGATAAAATAAATCAGAAGATTCACTAATAATATCTTTTTTATTTTTACACATGGATGCAATAACTAATTCTACTGCTTCTTCACCAACTTTTTGTGAAATTCTATCAATTCCTTGCTTATATAAAGAATAAGTATAAGATTGACTACATTTTTTCTTCTTTCTATTTTCTATAATCTTTTCCAATTTAGAAATAAAAGAAACATTTTTTTTTGCTTTCTTAAAACAACTTTTTCTATTTAAATGACATGTATTTCCTACAGGATTCACTAAAGCTAATAATGCATCTTTATCACAATCTTCAATAATATCTACTACATTTAAATAATTTTTAGATTGTTCTCCTTTAGTCCATAAACGATTCTTTGTACGAGAAAAAAAAGTTAAACGTTTACTATTAAATGTTTCTAAAATAGCTTTTTTATTCATATATCCATGCATTAAAATTTCATTAGAAAAAAAATCTTGAGCAATAACAGGAATTAATCCATTAACTTTTTTCCAATTTAAATTTAACATTTCATTCATAGTTAACATATTCTAATCTCTATATTTTTTTTTGACAAAAAATTCTTTAATTTATGAATATTAACAATATTATCATGAAAAACAGAAGCGGCTAAAGCTCCATCGACATCTGAAAATTGGAAAACATCATAAAAATGATTCATATTCCCTGCACCTCCGGAAGCAATTAATGGAATTTTACATATTTTTCTTACTTCTCGTAACTGCTTAATATCATATCCTTTTTTTACTCCATCTTGATTCATAGCATTTAAAACAATTTCTCCAGCTCCTAAATTTTGTACTTTTTCTATCCATTCAAAAGTTTCAATCTCTATTTTTCTTTCTAATCTTTCATCTCCAGTATATTGATGAATGAAATATGTATTTTCTTTTTTATAATAAAAAGAATCAATTCCAACAACAACAGCTTGAGATCCGAATTTTTCAGCAATAGAACTAATTAAATAAGGATTTTTAATTGCATGAGAATTAATAGAAATTTTATCTGCACCAAAATATAAAATATTTTTCGCATCATGAAAATCTTTAATTCCTCCAGCTACACAAAACGGAATATTAATAATTTCAGAAATCATTGATATCCAATTTTTATTAACAACTGTATTTTTTACAGATGCAGAAATATCATAAAAAACTAATTCATCTGCACCTTCTTGAATATATCTTTTAACTAAAGATAAAATATTTCCAATAACTCTATGATTCTTAAATTGTATACCTTTTACAACTAAACCATTTTTAACATCTAAACATGGAATAATTCTTTTCGCTAACATTCCAAACCTCAAAATAAATTTAAAAAAATTTTTATTAAAAATTTATTTAAATTAAGTTTTTTGATATTTCAAAAAAAAAAAAGTAAAAAAAATAATTATTTCTTTAAACATTGAATAGCTTCAAAAAAAGTAAATTTCTTTTCTAAAAACGCTTTTCCTATAATTATATTTTTTACTCCTGTTTTCTTTAAATTGATAATATCATTAATCGAACTAACTCCACCAGAAGCTTGAAAATAAATAGAAGGATATTTTTTTATCAATTCAGAATATAATAATAAATTAGGTCCATTTAAAGTTCCGTCTTGTGAAACATCTGTACATAAAATGTATTTAATATTATTTTCTAAAAAATCATCAATAATATCTTCTATACAAATTCCAGTATAATTTCTCCATCCTGCAACCACAACTTCCTTAAAAGAATTTTTTATTTTAATATCTAAAGCTAAAACAATTCTCTCTTGTCCATATCTTTCAATCCAATTTTTTACTACATTTTTTTTTTTAAAAATAATTGAGCTCAAAACAACTCTTTTAGCACCTAAAAAAAATAATTTTTCTATATCTTTTTCTGTTCTAATCCCTCCTCCAACTTGAAAGTTTATATTTTTATTTTTTAAAATATCTTGAAGTAAATGCAATTGTTTTCTCTTAGGATCTCTCGCACCATCTAAATCTACAATATGCAAATTCTTTATATTATTTTTAATACAATTTTCAATATATAAAAAATAACTTTCTTGATACTGAGTTTTTTTTAAATAATTTCCTTTATATAAACGAACAATTTTCCCTTGAATAAAATCTAAAGATGGAATAATCATAATATTTTAATCTCTAAAAAATTTTTTAATAAAAGCATTCCAGAAAATCCCGATTTTTCAGGATGAAATTGTACACCAAAAAAATTTTTATATTGTACAGCAGAACTAAAAAATTTCTCATAAAATGTTTTTGAAATAGTCATAACATTAATATCTGCTGCATAACTATGAATAAAATAAAACCACTCTCCACTAGAAATATTTTTAAATAAAGGATTCTCTTGCTTAAAATAAACTTTATTCCAACCAATATGAGGAAGAGAAGATCGAATAGTATGTAATTTATAAATATTATTTTTATTAAAAATATTTAACATACGAATATTTTCACTTTCTTCACTATAACAAAAAAATAATTGCATACCTAAACATATTCCTAAGATAGGTCTTTCATATTTTTGAATAATATTAACAATTTTTTTCTTTTCTAAATATTTCATAACAAACTCTGGTGTTCCTAAACCAGGTAAAATTAATTTTTTTGCATTCCGAATAACATTTGGTTCAAAACTAATAATAGGATTATATCCTAATCTTTTAATCGCCCAATAAATAGATGACAAATTTGAAAAACCTGTATTAATAATTACAATATTCATTACAAAATTCCCTTAGAACTAGGTATTAATATTCCCTTTCTTTGTATCGCTTGTCCTAAAGCTTTTCCAAAAGATTTAAATAAACTTTCTGCACAATGATGATCATTTTCTCCTTTAGCTTTTAAATGTAAAGTAATTTTCATAGAATATGCTAAAGAATAAAAAAAATGACAAATCATATCTGTACTTAAATCTCCTATTTTTTGATATTTAAAATTTGTTTTAAAATATAAAAATGGTCGATTAGAAATATCTAAAATACAAGATGCGACGCTCTCATCCATTGGAAGAACAAAACCATACCTATTAATTCCAGATTTTTTATGTAAACATTGAAATAAACATTCACCTAATGCTATTCCAGTATCTTCTACAATATGATGATCATCAATTTCTAGATCTCCTTGAACTTTAATAAATATAGAAATTTTTGCATGCACTGCAATTTGTTCCAGCATATGATTAAAAAAAAATACTCCCGTATCAAAAAAATTTTTTTGTGAATTATCTAAATTAATTTTAACCAAAATCTTTGTTTCGTTAGTTTGTTTTAATATTTTAAAAATTCGATCTTTATATTTTATTTTTTTATAAATATTATTCCAATTTAATTTCTCACGAGAATACAATAATCCAGTGATTCCAAGATTTTTAGCACAATTAATATCAGACTCCCTATCTCCTATAAAAAAACATTTTTTCTTTGAAATATTTTTATTTAAAAAAATCCATCTTTTTATTAAACCTAAATTTGGTTTTCGACATTTACATTTTTCATCTATGGTATGAGGACAAATCAGTATGTCATCAAAAGAAATTCCTTGAGAAAAAAATATTGAAAGCATTAAATTATGACATAAATAAAAATCATATAAACAAAAATCTTGATTTCCTAAACCATCTTGGTTAGAAACAATTATAAATTTGTAATTCATTTTTTTAAATTTAGAAAGAACAGAAATAACACTAGGTTCAAATTCTAATTTTTCTATTTTATCAACTTTATAATCATCCTGAGGTTCTCGAATCAAAGTACCATCTCTATCAAGAAATAAAATTTTTTTACTCATTAAATTTTCTCTTTATTTTTAAAAAAATTATTTTTCAATTTTCTTTAAAAAATTGCTTAAATATAAACATTCTTCATATGTTCCAATAGATATTCGAATACAATTTTTTAAAAAAATTTTCAAATTTTGATCTCTCGTAATAATTCCATATTTTGATAACATATAAAAAAAATTTTTTGAAGAAGAAAACCTAATTAATATAAAATTCGTTTGACTAGAATAAATTTTTTTAATATATGAAATTTTTTTTAATTGATTTATTAAAAATTTTTTATTCTCCATTATTCTGAAAATATGGTTTTTTAAAATTAAAAGATTTTTTTTCTTTAATGAATATGATGCGATTTTTAAAATAGGCGTACCTAGTGGATAAGGAGCAATAATTTTATTAATAATATTAATGATATTCTTATTCGCAATAATAAATCCGCATCTAATACTTGCTAAACCAAAAGCTTTAGATAAAGTTCGTAATACAATTAAATTAGAAAAACGCTGGATTAAAGCAACAGAAGTTTCTTCTAAACAAAAATCTATATATGCTTCATCAATTACAACTAAACATTTGTTTCTAGAAAACTCTAAAATCTCTATAATATCTTTAGAAAAAATTGTATTTCCAGTCGGATTATTTGGATTGCAAATATAAAGTATTTTTACTTGATCAAGTTTTTTTTTTATTTCTTTTTTATTTAATTGAAAATTTTTTAATTGAAACACAGAAATACTTTTTACACCTAATATATCTGCATAAATCTTATACATATCATAAGTAGGAGGAAAAAACATAATTCGATCTTTTCTAGGTTCACAAAAAGCTTTAATAATTAATTCAATTGCTTCATCTGAACCTCTTGTAGCTAAAATATTCTGATAAGAAACATTTGCATATAAAGAATACTGATATATCACATGTTGATATTCTTCATCCGGATATCTATTTAAATTTTTAAAAGAAAACTTTTTATTATTTATAAAAGGAGATTCATTAGCATTTAACCAAACATCTCCTAAACCTCCGATTTTCCTTGCAGATTGATAAGGAACTAATTTTTTTATATTTTTGCGAACAAATTTATTCAACTCAATCATTATATTTGTTCCTTCAAAAAAGATAATCTTATATCTACAGCATTTTTATGTGCTAACATTTTTTCTTCTAAAGATAATTTCTGCAAAGTTTGAGATAAATTTAAAAATCCTTTTTTTGTTAATTCTTGCACACTAATTTTTTTAGAAAAATCAGACACACTAATACCTGAACAACTTTTAGAAAATCCATATGTAGGTAAAACATGATTAGTTCCAGACGCATAATCTCCAGCTGTTTCTGGAGACCAAGGACCTAAAAAAACTGATCCTGCATTAACAATGTCTTTTAATATTTCACGATAATTTTTTGTGTGAATTATTAAATGTTCTGGTGCATATTTATTAGAAATATTTACACATTCATTTAAAGTCTTTGTAACAATAATATAACTTTTTTTTAAAGATTGAATAATCATAGAAAGATTATCATATTTTTTTTTATTTAAATAAATTTCTATTTTTTCTTTTACATGAAGAGCTAAACTTTGAGAATTTGTTACTAAAAAAACCTGAGAGTTTTTTCCATGTTCTGTTTGCGATAATAAATCTGCTACTATAAAATCACTGTTAGCAAAAGAATCAGCGATCACTAATAATTCCGAAGGGCCTGCTAACATATCTATAGAAACAGTATTAAAAAAAGAACTTACTTGTCTTTTAGCTTCAGTAACATACTCATTTCCAGGACCAAATATTTTATTAACTTTATTTACACTTTCTGTTCCAAAAGCTAATGCAGATATTGCTTGCGCTCCACCAATTTGATATACATCATATATTTTAAATATTTTTGCAATATATAATATTTTTTTTGAAATAGGAGGAGGAGAACAAATAGAAATATTTTTACAGCCAGAAATTTTTGCAGGTATTGCTAACATTAATAAAGTAGAAAATAAAGGAGATAAACCACCAGGAATATATAATCCAACAGAATCGATAGGTTTAATAATTTGTTCACATCGAATTCCAGGACAGATATTAACATTTAAATCATTTATTTTTTGTTGAGAATGAAAATTTGAAATATTTTTAATAGCATGAAAAATCGCTTTTTTAAATTTTTGATCAATAAAATTTTCTGATTGAAATATCTTTTTTTGAGAAATTTTAATTTTTTTTAAAGAAAACTTATCAAATAAAGAAGTGTAATATTTTACAGCTTTATCTTTTTTAGAAAAAACATCTGTAATAATTTTAGAAACATTTTTTTCAATATCTTTTCTTGTATTAAAAACGGATCTTTGTAGTATTCTTTCTTGGTCTACACTAGATAAGTCATTCCAAAAAATTATTTTATTTAATACCTTCATATAAAATTTATTCCATCATTTTTTCAATCGGTAAAACTAATATAGAAGTTGCACCTAATTTTTTTAAATTTTCCATAGTTTCCCAAAAAAAATTTTCTTTGCTCACCATATGCATGACAACTTTCTTTGAATTCCCAGCTAATTTCAATATAGTCGGAGTTTCTGCTCCTTTTAATAAAGAAACAACTTCATTTAACTTAGAAACAGGTGCGTGTAACATAATATATTTAGATTCTCTAGCTTTAATAACTCCTTTAATACGAGTAATTAATTTATAAATTAATTCTTTTTTAATAGAAGAAAAATTTCCTTTTCTAGATATAATTTGAGCATTAGATCTATAAATTACATGTGTTTCGCGTAAGTTGTTTTCTTCTAACGTTGCACCTGTAGACACTAAATCGCATATCATATCTGATAAACCTACTCGAGGAGCAATTTCAACTGATCCGTTCAATGTAAACGATTTAAAACAAATATTTTTTGATTCTAAATATTCTTTTAATATATATGGATAAGAAGTAGCGATAGTAAAATTTTTTAGAGAATATAAATCTTTATACACACTATCTTTAGGACAAGCTAAAGACAATCTACATAAACCAAAATCTAAATCTAGTAATAATTTATAAAAAGATTCTTGATTTTTAAATCTACGACTGAGTATTTTTTCTTTTAAAACATTTCCTCCTACAATGCCTAAATCTACTATTTTATTCATAACTAGTCCAGGAATATCATCATCTCTCACTCGAATTATATCAATTGGCATATTCTCTGAAAAAGAAATCAATTTTTTTTCTTCAAAATTTATTTTTACTCCACAATTTATAAGTAATTTTTTTGAATGATGACTCAAACGACCAGATTTTTGCATTGCTATTCTTAATCTATTACTATTTAACATTAATACAACCTTTTTTTTTTAAAAAAAAAATAAAAAAAAAATATAAAATAAAAATTTATCAAAACAAAATTTTCTTTTTTTTTATTTCTATTTTAATTAATAAAATACCAAACTTTGATTCAATTATTAAAAAAATTTTTTAATAAAAATTATTTTCTAAATATTAACAAAAAATTTTATTTAAAAAAACTAAAATATTAACTAAGAAATTTTTATTAAAAATCAATTAAAACTAAAATAGCAGCATCATATCCAAAAATTTTTGGAGATTGATGCAAAGCCATCACATTAGGATGTCGTGATAACCATAATGGAATTTGTTTTTTTAAAATATTTTTTCCATATCCATGCATAACATTTACACATTTAATTTTTTTTTGGATGCAAAAATACATTAATTTTCCTAATTCAATTTTAGCTTGAATTTGATTTAATCCATGCAAATCTAAAAAAATTTCTGGAAGATAATATCCTTTTTTTAATTTTTTTAATCTATTTACACTGCAATCATATCTAATATAATAAATGGGATCATTATGTAATTGATTTTTAAAACTCGAATAAGAAAAATAATCGCGATGTAATTTTTCATGATGTTTTTTTTTTTTACAAGATAAAAGATATATATTATCGTTAGAATGATATACCGTATCTTGTTTTATTTTCTTTATTCCATTAGAAAATTTTTTAAATATTGATTTATCTTTAGTACTTAAACAAGTTTTCTTTCTCATGATTACAAACCAAACTCAAATTTATAAAAAAAATATTATATATAAATAGAAATATATAATTATTTTATAAAAAATAAAAAGTTTTATTAAAAAAATTTTTATATAATATATTAAAGAAAAAATGTAAAAAAAAATAATTTTATATAATAATACCTTATCAAATTTATATTTTCAAATTTTCTTTGCATCCTAAAGTAATTAAAAAACTTCATTTTAAGGATTATATATGTCAGGAAATTCAATTGGAAAAATATTCGTAGTTACTACTTTTGGAGAATCACACGGGCATTCAATAGGCTGTATCATTGATGGTACTCCTCCAGGAATAAAAATTCTTCAATCTGATCTTCAGAAAGAACTAAATAGAAGAAGACCAGGAAAATCAAGATATACTACTCAAAGACAAGAACTAGATAAAGTAAAAATACTCTCGGGAGTATTTAAAAATAAAACAACTGGAACAAGTATTGGGTTAATCATTAAAAATACAGATCAAAGATCACAAGATTATGAAAATATAAAAAATTCTTTTCGTCCTGGACATGCTGATTATACTTATCAAAAAAAATATGGTATTAGAGATTATCGAGGAGGTGGACGAGCTTCTGCAAGAGAAACAGCTATGAGAGTAGCAGCAGGAGCTATTGCAAAAAAATACTTAAAAGAAAACTATAAAATTATTATTCAAGGATATTTATCTCAAATTGGAAATATAAAAATTCCTTTAAAATCCTTCAGCGAAATTGAAAAAAATGATTTCTTTTGTCCAGATAAAAAAAAAATAAAAAAAATAGATTCGCTAATTAGAAAAATTAAAAAAAATGGAGACTCTATTGGAGCAGAAATAACAACAATAGTTAAAAATGTTCCCATTGGTTTAGGAGAACCTGTATTTGATAGATTAGACGCCGAGATAGCACATGCAATAATGAGTATTAATGCAGTCAAAGGAGTAGAAATAGGAGATGGATTTTCTGTAGTACAAAAATTTGGAAGTCAACACCGTGATGAAATGAATTCTTTGGGATATCTAAGTAATAGAGACGGTGGAATTATTGGAGGTATTAGTAATGGGCAAGATATAATTGTCAAAAGTGCGTTTAAACCAACTTCCAGTATAAGAATACCAGCACACAGCATTGATATAAATAATAAACCAATTACTTTAATTACTAAAGGAAGACATGATCCATGTGTAGGAATTCGAGCTGTTCCCATTACAGAATCAATGATTGCAATTATTATTATGGATCACATACTTAGATTTAAAGCACAATGTTTAAAAAAAAAATAAATTTATAAAAAAATTTTATATTTTATCAGTGATAAAAGTGAAAATAAAAATTTTAATAAAATATTTTTTTTAATTTGTTATTTTAAATAAAATAAAATAGTCTTGCATGAAAAAAAAATATTTAATTTAAATAATTATTATATATTTTAATTAAATATATCTAAAAATTACTAATTTCTCTTAAAATTTATATTTTAAAATTATTATGGAAAAAAAAATGTTTAAAGGAAATATTGTTGCATTAATTACTCCTATGGATAAAAAAGGAAAAGTTTGTCAAAAAAGCTTAAAAAATCTTATCAAATATCATATATATAGTAAAACAAAAGCAATAGTCTCTCTAGGAACAACAGGAGAATCTTCTACTTTTTCCAAAAAAGAACATATTAATTTAGTATTATCAACTATAAAATTATCAAAAAAAAAAATTCCAATAATCGCAGGAACAGGAGCGAATTCAACTAAAGAAGCAGTACTTCTAACTCAAAAATTTGAAAACAGTGGAATTTCTGCATGTTTATCAGTTACTCCATATTATAATAAACCATCTCAAGAAGGATTATATCAACATTTTAAAACAATATCTGAAAATACTTATCTTCCACAAATTCTTTATAATGTACCGTCGAGAACAGGATGTGATCTTCTCCCAGAAACTATCTGCAAACTTTCTAAGCTAAAAAATATTATTGGAATTAAAGAAGCAAGTGGAAATCTTGCGAGATTAAATCAAATAAAAAATTTAGTTGATGAAAATTTTTTAATTTTTAGTGGTGATGATAGTACTGCTCTTGATTTCATGCAACTAGGAGGAAATGGAATAATTTCAGTTACTGCAAATATTGCTGCACAAGAAATGTCAAAAATATGTAAATTATCTCTATCTGGAAATTTTAAACAAGCAAGAAAAATAAATAAAAAACTAATAAAGCTACATAACATTTTATTTATTGAATCGAATCCAATACCAATCAAATGGGCTGCAAAAAAATTAGGTTTAATCAAAAATAATACATTAAGATTACCTATGACTCAACCTTCAAAAAAATTACAAAAAATTCTTTCTAAAGAATTAAAAAAAAAGAAAATTTGTTTAACTAAAAAAAATATTTTTAATGTTTTTAAAAAAAATAAAAAAAAATAAATTTTTTTCAAAAAATATAACATAACCTTAAAATTGAAATATATTTCCTCTGAAATATATTTCAATTCAAAAAAAAAAAAAAAAAANAAAAAAAAAAAAAAAAAATACTTAAAGAAAAAGATTTTTTAAAATATTCTTATATATTTTGCTTAATATATATAAATCTTGAATTTTTACACATTCATTAATCTTATGTATAGTTTTATTAACTGGTCCAAGTTCTAAAATTTCTGAATTCATTAAAGAAAAAAAACGACCGTCTGATGTGCCTCCAGAAGTAGATAAAATAGGAGAAATTTTAGAATATTTAATAATAGAATCCATCACAATATTTAATAATTTTCCTGAACTAGTAATAAAAGGATCTCCTGAAAAAAACCAGGATATTTTATTTTTTAAATTATTCTTTTTAAGGAAATATTTAATTTTAGAACAAATAACTTCTTTTTTAATTTCAGGATTATAACGAATATTAAAACCGATCTTTATAAAATTAGGAATCATATTTGTAATATTCATATTTCCAGCAGAAATATAAAAAATTTGTAATTCACTGGGTTGAAAATAAAAATTTCCCGAATCTAATTCTAGATTTAATAAATTTTTAATAAAAAGAAAAGATTTATGAATAGGATTCTCTGCAAATTCAGGATATGCAATATGTCCTTGTATTCCATAAATCTTTACTATTGCACTTAAAGATCCTCGTCTTCCATTTTTAATACAATCACCCAAAATTTTATTACTTGTAGGTTCCCCTACTAAACAATAATGTATTTTTTCTTTTCTATTTCTCAAAATTTGTACAACTTTTTTAGTGCCATCATAAGCTCGGGATTCTTCATCTGATGTAAATAAAACAGAAATTCTCCCATCATATGAAGAATATTTTTTTACAAAACTTTCAATTGCAATGATCATAGAAGAAATTGAACCTTTCATATCCGCAGCCCCTCGTCCAAATAAATAACCATTAATCATGGTTGGTTTGAACGGAGGAGTTTTCCATTTTTTAATGTTTCCAGCAGGAACAACATCTGTATGACCAACAAAAGTTAAAGTTTTTCCAGTTCCCCGATATGCCCATAAATTATTCGTATTGTTAATTTTAATATTTTCTATAGTAAAACCAATATTTTTTAATCGTGCAGAAAGAATATCCTGACACCCTAAATCTAAAGGACTAATAGAAGGAATTTTAATTAAATCTTGACTTAAATTAATAATAGAATTAAGCATATTTTCCTTGTATTAAAAAAATCATTTCTTATTTTTTTTAACATTTATATTTTTTTTTTAATTAAATTAATTGATTTTTCAATAATATTTTCCACAGTAAAACCAAATTTTTTAAATAAATCATTTGCAGGAGCAGATTCACCAAAATTTTTCATCCCAATAATATCTCCTTCTAAACCAACATATTTATACCAGTAATCTGAAAAACTTGCTTCAACCACAATTCTTTTTTTAATTTTTTTAGGTAAAACACTCTCTTGATAAGAAAAATTTTGACTTTCAAAAACATCTACTGATGGTAAAGAAACAACACGAACTGAATATCCTAAACGAATTAATTTTTTTGCAGATAAAATAACTAATCCTAATTCTGAACCTGTAGATATTAAGATAATATCTAATTTTTCAGAACTATCAATTATTATATATCCTCCTTTTTTAATATTCTCAATTTGATTACTAGATCTTTGAACAAAATTTAAATTTTGTCTAGATAAAATCAATGCAGTAGGTCCATTTTTTCTTTCTATAGCATACTTCCAAGCAAATAAAGTTTCTAAACAATCAGCAGGTCTCCAAACACTCATATTTGGAGTAGATCTTAAATTACTTAATTGTTCTATAGGTTGGTGTGTAGGACCATCCTCTCCTAAACCAATAGAATCATGAGTATAAATTAAAATATGTCTTGTTTTCATTAATGCAGACATTCTTACAGCATTCCGTGCATATTCTGAAAATATTAAAAAAGTTGCTGTATATGGAATAAATCCTCCGTGTTGAGAAATTCCGTTTGCAATAGAAGTCATACCAAACTCTCGAACACCATAATGAATATAGTTTCCAGAAAAATGCTTATTAATTGACTTTGAACCAGACCATTTAGTTAAATTACTTGGAGCAAGATCTGCAGATCCACCGATAAATTCTAAAATATGAGGACTAAAATATTCAATAATTTCCTGTGATGCTTGTCTAGTAGATATATTTTTTTTAGAAAACTTTAATTTCTTAATTAAATCATTAGTAATTTTCTTCCAATTTTCTGGAAGTTTTTTATTCATACGACGCATATATTCATTAGCTAAATTCGGATACATCTTTTTATATTCTACAAACATTTTATTCCAATTTTCTTCTAATTTTTTCCCTTTTTTTTCAGCATTCCATTCTTTATAAATAAAATTTGGTATTTCAAATTTTTTATATTTCCAGTTTAATTTTTTTTTAGATAACAATATTTCTTCTTCTCCTAAAGGAGAACCATGTGAATCTGCAGTACCAGATTTATTTGGTGCACTAAATCCAATCACTGTATTAAAAATAATAATCACTGGCTTTTTCTTAATCAATTTTGCATCATAAATTGCATTAAAAATAGCCTTCCTATCATGTCCATCTATGTTATCAATCACATGCCAATTATAAGATTCAAACCTTTTTTTAACGTTTTCAGAAAACCAACTATGTATTTTCCCGTCTATCGAAATATTATTTTTATCATAAAATAAAATTAACTTTTCTAACTGTAAAGTCCCAGCCAATGAACATACTTCATGTGAAATACCTTCCATTAAACAACCGTCACCAGCAAAAACCCAAGTATAATGATCGACAATTTTATAATCAGGTTTATTAAAATGTAATCCTAAAGTTCTTTCTGCAAGAGCCATTCCTACAGCAACTGCAATTCCTTGTCCTAAAGGTCCTGTTGTAGTTTCTATTCCTGGAGTCTGACCAACTTCAGGATGTCCTGGAGTTTTTGAATTTAATTGTCTAAATTTCTTTAAATCAGAAATTGTTAAATCATAGCCTGTTAAATGCAATAAACTATATAAAAGCATTGAGCCATGACCATTAGATAAAATAAATCTATCTCTATTATCCCATAATGGATTTTTTGGATTATGCTTAAAAAAATCACGCCATAAAACTTCTGCAATATCTGCCATTCCCATAGGCATTCCTGGATGTCCAGAATTCGCTAATTGAACAGAATCCATACTTAAAACACGAATAGCATTTGCTAATTTCTTTTCAGAAAACATATTTTCCCCTTAATAAATAAAATGCAAAAATAAATTATTTGATATAAAAATTAAAAATTTTTTTCAACAATTTCTTCTAATAAACTTTGATCTATACCGAACTGTCGTATTCCTTCAGATAATTTTTCAACAGCCATTGGATCTTGATTATGCATCCATCTAAATTCAGATTCAGATAATTTATCAATAGGTTTTTTATAATTGTTGGAATGTTCTTTCAATTCACAAGATATTGGATCATTATTAGACCGAAGAATATTTAATAACTCAGGTGAAATAGTTAAACGATCACATCCAGATAAAGATAAAATTTGTTTAACATTTCTAAAACTCGCTCCCATAATAATTGTATTATAAGAATTTTTTTTATAATATTTATAAATTTTCTTTACAGAATTTACTCCAGGATCATTAAATTCATCATATGAATCTAATAAATTTTTAGATTTATACCAATCATATATTCTACCAACAAAAGGAGATATTAAAAACACATTCGCTTCAGCACAAGCACGCGCTTGAGAAAAAGAAAATAATAAAGTTAAATTACATTTAATATCTTCCTTCTCTAAAAATTTTGCAGCTTGTATACATTCCCATGTAGCAGCTAATTTTATTAATATTCTTGATCTTGACACTCCGTATTCTTGTTCATACATATTAATAATTTTATGAGCTTTTAAGATACTTTCTTCGGTATTAAAAGATAATCTTGAATCTACTTCACTAGATACAAATCCTGGTATTTTCTGTAAAATTTTTGCTCCAATACTTACAAGAATTTTATCTGTAGCATTAATAATTTTTTGTTTTTTATTTCCTCCGTTTTTATGAGCATAATTTATAGACTCTTTTAATAAATAATTATACTTCCGCATGTTAATTGCTTTTAAAATTAAAGAAGGATTAGTCGTTGCATCATGCGGACGATATTCGTCTATATTTTCAATGTCACCACTATCTATAACAACTTTTGTATAACTTTTTAGCTGATCTAATTGATTCATAAATGAAGTCTCCTATGAATAAATATACTATAAAGAACATTATATATTAAAAAAATCTTAATAATGATATTTTTCAAATTATTATCTTTTTTTATAAAATTTTTTTATAATTAAAACAGTATTTACTCCTCCAAATCCTAAACTAATTAACATACATGTTTTTAAATAAATTTCATGATAAGAAGTAATAATTTCAATATTTTGAATTCTAGGATCTAAAGTTTTTATATTAATACTTGGAGCAATAAAATTATTTTCTAACATTAATAACAAAAAAATCATTTCATGTGCACCAGAAGCTCCTAAAGAATGACCAGTCATAGATTTTGTAGAAGAAATTAATGGACATATCGAATTTTTAAAAACTTTTTTTATAGCATTAATTTCTACAATATCTCCTACTTTTGTAGAAGTAGCATGCACATTAATACAATCTATTTTCATAGGTTTTTTAAAAATTGATTTTTTTATACATCTAAATATTCCTTCTTCAGAAGGAAAAAAAAGACTGCTTCCATTAGAATTAGAACTATATGATATAATTTCACCATATATATGAGCATTTCTTGATAAAGCAGAATTCAATTCTTCTAAAACTAAAATTCCGCTTCCTTCTGAAAGAACAAAACCATCTCGGTCAATATCATAAACGCGAGAAGCTTTTTTAGGAAAATCATTATATTTTTTTGAAAGAGCATTAATTAAATCAAAACAATACGCAGTATTTAATTCTAATGCTTCTGCTCCACCAGAAAAAATTATATTTTGTTTTCCAGACTTAATTAATTCATATGCATGACCTATACAATTTGCAGAAGTTGCACATGCAGAACTAATAGAATAACTTATTCCATGAATTTTAAAAAGAGTAGATAAACAAGAAGAAATATTCGAATTCATTACTTTAAATAAATAATAAATATCTAAATTATTATTTTTTTTTGGAAAAAAATTTTTATTTAAAAAATTAAAATTTTTAATATTTAATGTATTATTTCTTGTTGAACAGAATCCCGTTCCAATAATTAAACCTACTTTATCATTTTTTTGATATTCTTCTTTTCTTAAAGAAGAATCTTTCAAAGCATCTTTCATAGCACAATAAGCATATATAGTTTCTATATTCATATACTTGAAAAGTTTTCTATATTTTCTACGAAAATTAAAATTTATCTTTCCCCAAACATGACTTTTCATACCAATTTTTTTCATTTCTTTTGAAAAAATAATTCCGGATTTTCCATGTTTTAAAGAACTTAAAACCGTTTTTTTATTTTTTCCAATATTTGATATTATTCCTAACCCAGTAACTACTACTCTATTCATAATTTTTCCTATTTAAAATATTTTTATAACAAACAAAAAATATCAATACATAATTATGATATAATTTTAAAAAAATAAAAAAATTTTAAAAAAATGATCAAAAATCATGGAAATCTTTTTATTATATCTACTCCAATAGGAAATATGTTAGATATCACTTATAGATCTGTAAAAATTCTTAAAAAAATTGATTATATTGCGTCTGAAAATTACAAAAAAACTCTAAGATTATTAAATAATTTTAATATTAAAAAACCTATCATTATTTTACATCAACATAATGAATACGAAAATCTAAAAAAAATTATCCAAGACCTTATTAATCAAAAAAATATTGCTTTAGTATCAGAAGCAGGAACTCCAACTATAAATGATCCAGGATTTTTATTAATTCGAGAATGTCATGTAAAAAAAATTAAAGTTATTCCGTTACCAGGAGCTTGTGCAATTATTACTGCATTAAGCGCATCTGGAATTCCATCAAATAGATTCTGTTTCGAAGGATTTCTTCCCTCTCAAAAAATAAAAAGAAAAAAAAAAATAAAATCTTTAAAATTTGAAAAAAGAACAATAATTTTTTTTGAATCTTCCCAAAGAATTATACAAACTCTTCAAAACTTATCAAAAGAATTTGGAAAAAATAGAAAAATCACAATCGCAAGAGAATTAACAAAATACTGGGAATCAATAAAATATATTACTATTGCAAACTTACTAAAAAAATATAAAAAAAACAAAATAATTTGTAAAGGTGAAATCGTACTAATCATTTCAGGATACAAAAAAAAACATAAAATATCTTTAAAAGTACAAAATACATTAAAAATTTTAAATAATTATTTTTCTTTAAAAAAAACTGCATTATTAACATCACAAATACATAAAACAAAAAAAAATCTTTTATATAAATATCTGCTAAAAAAACAAAATAGTGACAAAAACAAAAAAATATTATAATATTTAAGATGAAGTTGACCAGACAATCGCTCTTTAATATTATATATTAATTATCTTTTAAAGAGAGGAAAGTCCGGACTCTATAGGACACAAGAGCCAGATAACGTCTGGGAGATGAAAATCTACGAAAAGTGCCACAGAAAATAACCACCAAAATATTACATTAGAATATGTAATAACCGGAAAGGGTGAAAAGGAGCGGTAAAAGCGCACCGTATAAATTGGTAACAATTTATAGCTTAGGTAAACTCCTCTTGGAGCAAGGCCAAATATAGGTAAAATAGTATTTGTCCGTACTTAAACCTGGGTAGGCTGCTAGAACTAAATAGTAATATTTAGTCCAGATAAATGATTGTCTAAAACAGAACCCGGCTTATCGGTCAACTTCAAAGATAAAAAATATTAAAAAATTTTTATATTTTTAGCCTATCAAAAATATCGCTATTTTCCAGAAATAACCATTTCAGATATAAAAAAAGACCCTGATTGTATTTTTTTTCTGCAATCATAATCATTACTCATACAAACAATATTTTTATACATATCGAGTAAATTTCCAGAAATAGTAATTTCGCTAATTGCATACATAAATTTTCCGTTTTTTATAAAATACCCTGAAACACCTCGAGAAAAATCTCCATTAATTAAATTAACTCCATCCCCCATAAAGCTTGTAACAACAATTCCAGTATTCATTTTTCTTAATAAACTTTTAAATGATAAAATATTTTTTTGAAAAAAAATCCAATTATAAGTTCCACCTGAATGACCTGTATTTCGTAAATTTAACTTCCTAGAATAATAAGAATCTAACAACCAAGTTTGTAAAATTCCATTTTTAACAATAAATAAAGGTTTTGTTAAAATTCCTTCATTATCAAAAGGAAATGAATATAATCCTCCTTTTATATGAGGATCTTCAAATATATTTAACCATTGTGGAAAAATAGATTGTTTTAAACTATTTAATAAAAAAGTAGATTTTTGATAAACTTTTTCACCAGTAATAGCATGAGATAAATAAGAAAAAATGCTTGATGAAATTTCCGCAGTAAAAAGTACAGGTAATTTTTGAGTAGAAATTTTTCGAGAATTTAATCGAAATAAAGCTCTTTTTGAACATTTTTCTCCAATATATTTTGGAGATTCTAAATTATCTATTTTTCTTGAAATAGAATAATAATAATCTCGTTCTTTTTTTAAAGAATTATTCTCTTGTGCAATTGTACATGCTGATAAAAAATATTTACTAGATTTATATGTTTGAATAATTCCTTTTGTATTTCCAAAAGCAATAATAGAATCACTAGATGAAAAACAACTACCCTCAGTATTAATAATTTTATTATCAAAATTTAAAGCATATTTCTCAGTTAAATACGCTAATTTCACTTTATTTTGTAAATCTAAAGAAGATGGATGAAATAAATCAAGATCTAAAACTTTGTAAGATAAAATATCAAATTCAGGTAAATAACAATTTAAATCTGATTCGGTGTATTTAGAAATTTCAATAGCTGAATTTATTGTTTTTTTAAGACATTTATGACTTAAATCTGTAGATGAAGCTGTTCCTTTTTTGTTTTTTTTATATACTGTAATTGAAAAAAAAATATTAAAATTAAACTCTATATACTCTTTTAATCCATTTCTTATTGTAATATTATTATTATACGTTTTTTGAATAAATATATGTGCATCATCTACTTGATTCTGAATTTCTATCAAAGAATTTAAAATAATTTTTTTTAAATTTTTTTCTTGTTTTAAAATCTCTTCTCTTGCATACATTAGATTCTCCTGCTTTCTTTATATTAATTCATTTATTAGTATTTTTATCTAAAAATTACTTATAAAAGTATAAAACTAAAAATATAAAAACTTATAGCATGAAAAAAATTATTAAAAAGTTTTTTTCAAAATTCTAAAATTGCTATTATAATTTGTAAAACATATAATAAAAATTATATTTACAATTTTTGTTATGATCAATTTTTTCAAATAAAATTATGAATTTAAAAAAACTAAAACCCGGAAAAAAAATACCAGAAAAATTATATATCATTATTGAAATACCAGCTAATTCATATCCCGTAAAATATGAAATCAATAAAAAAAATAATATGCTCTTTGTAGATAGAATTATTCCTACAGCAATGTTCTATCCATGTAATTATGGATTTATTAATCAAACTTTATCTTTAGATGGAGATCCTCTAGATGCTTTAGTAATTACCAATTATCCTTTAATTTCATATTCTATTATTGAATGCAGACCTATAGGAATGTTAAAAATGGAAGATGAATCTGGATTAGATTGTAAAATAATATGCGTTCCTATTAATAAAGTTTGTAAAAAATATTCAAAAACTCAAGAAATAAAACATCTTTCTAAAAATTTATGTAAAAAAATAGAACATTTTTTTAAATATTATAAAAAATTAGAAAAAAATAAATGGACAAAAATTATCAAATGGGAAAACCAAAAAATTGCAAAACAAGAAATCATATCATCAATAAACAGATATAAACAACATAAAAATAGCAAAAAATAAAAAAATCTTATTTATTTCATAAAAAAAAAAGAAAAAAAAGAAGGTGAAAATGTCTAGAAAATGTCAAATTACAGGGAAAAAAAATCTCTCTGGAAATAAAAAATCTCATGCTTTAAATTCTACAAAAAGAAAATTTAATATTAATTTAAAAAACCATAAATTTTGGATATCTAAAAAAAAAAAATTTATTAAATTAAAACTTTCTACTAAAGCAATCAGAATAATCAATAAAAAAAGTATTGAAAAAGTTCTTGAAAAAATTAATTTTAAAAAAAATAAATAGAGAAAAAAATGGCTAAAAAAATACGAGAAAAAATAAAATTAATATCAACATTAAAAACAGGACATTATTATACAACAACAAAAAATAAAAGAAATACAACAAAAAAACTAGAATTAAAAAAATATGATCCTATTGCAAGAAAAAGAGTTTTATATAAAGAATATAAAATAAAATAAAATGTATTTTTTTCAAAAAATATTATCTTGTAATAAAATTAAATTTTATTTTTTTCAAAAATTTATATAAATAGTATAAAAATAATAAAATATTTTTATACTATATCAATATACTTAATCACATGTTTGATAAAAGATCAATTATTATAAAAAACATTTCATCAAAATAAATTCTTAAATAAGAAATAAAATAATATGCAAAAACATATAGTAATAAAATTCCTACAATAGAAATAATAGGAAAACTAATAGAAAAAATAGATAATTGTGGAAAAAACTTGTTTACAAAAAATAAAGTTAAATTGATAGATAACAAAATTAAAATAAAAGGAAATATAATTTGCAAACCACACATAAATACTAAACCAAATAATTGTACCAATAAATATAAAACATGAAAATGAAAATATTTTATACTTATAGGAATAATATCAAAACTTTTAACAATAATAGTAATGATCCATAAATGCCCATTTATTAATAAAAAAGAAAAAATAAACAAAATATTTAAAAAACGAGAAATAACTGGAAAATTTGTTCGATTTGTACTATCAAAAAAATTAAAAAAAGATAAACCTGTTTGAAGTCCTAAAATCTCACCTGCAACATTAACAATAGAAAAAATTAAATTTATACAAAATCCAATAAACATACCTATAATAATTTGTTGAAGAAAAATTATAAATCCATCAAAAGAAAAAATAGAACAATCAATAAGATTTGGGAAATTTTCAAAAATCACATAACTAAATAAAATAGATAAAATAACTTGAATATAAACATTTAAATAATTAGATAAAAAAGAAGACGTGAATAAAATAAAAAAAATTCTTATAGCTGGAAAAAAAACTGCATTTGTTAATGAAATGAAATTCTGTAAATTAATCATATTAATCTATTTTTACTAATAAATAATATATATTATGTTTTTAAATAAATCATGAATATAATTCACTAATAAATCTATCATCCAAGAACCAAAAAAAAACAAAATTATAAAAACTATAATAATTTTTGGTACAAAAGATAAAGTTTGTTCATTAATTTGTGTAGCTGCTTGAAAAATGCTAATAATTAATCCAACAAATAAAATAGAAAATAATAAAGGACAAGATAGTAAAAATAAAATTTTTATTGCATCAAAAAAAATATTTTCTAACGACATTTTATTCATTGTAAATACCTTTATTTTTTAAGTTAAGAAAAAAATAAAAATATTTTATTTTAATCATTTTTTATATTATATACGAAAACTATTTACTAATGACGTCACTAATAACTGCCAACCATCTGATATAACAAAAATAATGAGTTTTAATGGTAAAGAAATTGTAGATGGAGGAACCATCATCATTCCTAAAGACATCAAAACGCTAGAAATTAATAAATCAATAATTAAAAAAGGAATAAAAATAGTAACTCCAATTTTAAATGCTGTTTGTATTTCACTAATTATAAAAGCAGGTATCAGAACACGATTTGGTATATCTTCATTATTCTTAATTTCTTTTATATGCGCTAATTTTGTAAAAACTAACAAATCCTTTTTATGAGTTTGTTTTAACATAAAATCTCTTAAAGGTTTAAATCCTTTCTGAAAAGCAAGATCTATAGTTATTTTTTTCTGTGAAAAAGGAATATAAGCTGTATTATAGATTTTTTTACAAGTTGGTTCCATCACAAAAAAAGTTAAAAATAAAGATAAACTAACTAAAATATGATTAGACGGAAGATATGGAGTACCCATAGCATTTCTTAATAATCCAAAAACAATAATAAGCCTGGTAAAACAAGTCATAACTAAAAGTAAAACAGGCAAAACAGTTAAAAAAAATATAATAAAACAAATATTTAATGAAAATTTATCTGAAACAAAAAAATTGAAACTTTTTGAAATATCATGTATTAGATCCACATCATTAGCAAAAACACACGAAGGGAAAAAAGCAAGAAAAAAATATAAAAAAATGCGATACATAAGAATATTTTCTCAAAAATGTAATTTATTAAAATTAATATGTAAAATTTATATAAAAAAATATTTTTTATATCTCTTAAAAAATATAAAAATATTAAAAAATTTTTTTATTTCAATAGATAGATAATAAAAAAATTCAAAAAATTATTTATAATAAAACTTTAATTTTTTTTTTATTTTTTTTTATTTTTTTTTTATTTTTTTTTTATTTTCTTTATTTTTTTTCAAATTAAAAAATTTTTTTACAAATAAAATTTATATAACTGTTTTTTTTAAAATTATTCAAATAAAGTGATTTTGTAAAAATTAATTTTTTTTTGAATACTAAAGCATTGAAAAAGAAAAAAATTATTTATATAAATTATCTTTCATATGCAAATTTTTTCGAGTAAAAAAATTTTTCTATTATCCATGAATCTATATTTATTGTTAAAAGAGATAGAATAAATATTAAAAAACTATAAGATTTCTTTGTTTTTAAAACCTAAAACTGGAATAATAATTTCTTTTGTATTATTTTTGCTTATTTCCTGAAAAGAATTAATATTTTCAGTATTTTTTAAATATTCCTGATTATTTATAATTTGTCCGTTACTACTAAAAACATCTCCATATTGATTAATAATAATAATATTTTCTTTCTTTAAATCTACAATACTAGCTGATAATAAAAAAATTATTGCACGATATAAATTTGAATTTTTACTAATTTTTTCATCAACTTTTAAAAAAACAGATGCAGAAGAATGACTATTTTCATTAAAAAAAGACGTATTTTTTGCGCAAACAATATGTACTCGAGCACTCTTGACAAAATTTAATTTCTCGATAGTACGAGACAACTCACCTTCTAACGCTCTTTGATAATTTATTTGTTCAAGAAAAGAACTAATACCGAATTTTTCTTTATCTAATAATTCAAATCCTGGAAGATTGTTACTATCGGATTCTATATCATAAAGATGAGAATAAAATATTTCAATTTTACTGATAGGAATAGATAAAGAATCTGATTCAAAAGAATATTTGTAAGGAATCTTTAAAGAGATTAATTTTTGTATAACTGTTTGAACATTATTTTTTAAAGATATATTTTTATATACAATGATATAACTATTTTTATTTACTAAAAAAAAAGAAAAAGATAACATCATTACACTTAAAAACATAAATAAAATAAATATATATTTATTTTTTTTTAAATAAAAAAAAATATCATCAAAAAACGATTTATTTTTTTTACTATCATGATTAATAGAATTATTGTTCATATTTTTTTTAAATAACCTAAGTCAAAATATTGTAAAATATAATTTTATAGAAATAACTATTTCTAATAAAATAAAAAATTAAAAAAGAATTATCAAGTATATTTAAAATTTATAGTTTTTAATATATCATGATATAATTTTATATTAATATAAAAATTTTTATTTTTAAAGGAATATATGTATATAAATAAATATCATTATATTTTTAATATAAAGAGCAATTATTTAAAAGATCAATTCATTCATAATGAAAAAATAAATTGTAATAAGTTTTCTGAATATGTAAAAAAATCGTTAAAACAGGAAATAAAAACAGTTGATCTTATTTCACATCAAATAAACCACTTTAATATTAATAAAAATGATGAAAATTATATAACAAATATCATGGATAATATTCAAAAATCTCATATTTCTTTAAAAAATTTAGAAAAAATAAGAGATACATTAATTTCTACATATCATGAAATAATGAATATACAAATATAAAAATAAAGATTTAATTCCTATAATCTTGTACTAAAAAATGTCTTTAGTACAAGATTTTACTAAAAAATAATTTTTTTATTATTGAATTAAAATTTTTATTTGGAAAATTAAAAATTTTCTTCAAAAAAATTTTTTATTAAACATTTCTTTATAAAAGTTTATAAAAAAATTATAAAAAATTTTTTTTATAATATTTTAAAAAATTTTTTAATTTCATTAAAGATCTTTTTTTTCCTAAAAAAAACATAATCTGATTGATTCCAATAGAACTAAATTTACCAATTAATGCTATTCTAATCGGACATATAATATCTTTAATTAATACATTAAATTTTTTTGACAAATTTTTTATAACCATAAAAATTTTTTTTACATCCCATAAAGAAATTTTTAAAAATTCTTCATAAGATCTCTTTAAAATTTCTACAGAATTGATATTAAAATAACTTTGAAATTTTCTTTTATCAAATTTTATCCAAGTATCTTGATAAAAAAAAGAAACTTCATTAAATAAATCAAGAATTGTCTCGGAACGAGGAGTAAAAACAGAAATAACATCATCCAAAACAGGACCATTATTAAAATCTATTTTCTTCTTTATAAAACTTTTTATTAAAAGATCTTTTATTATAGATTTTTTAGTAGAATTTATATAATATTTATTCATCCATCGCAATTTTTTAATATCAAATATACTAGAAGATTTTGTAATAGATTTAAAATTAAATAAACTAATCATTTCTTTTAAACTAAAAATTTCTTTATTTCCATGTGACCATCCTAAACGAACAATATAATTTAAAATTGCTTCAGACAAATAACCTAATTTTTTATATTTTAATATACTTAATAAATTATTTCGCTTAGAGAGAATTTTTTTATCATGATTTAAAATCATAGATAAATGTGCATATTTTGGAATTTTTGCACCTAAAGAATTTAAAATATTTATCTGACGAGGAGTATTATTAATATGATCTTCTCCTCTGATTATATGAGTAATTTTAGAATTCATGTCATCAACAACAACACAAAAATTATATGTAGGAATACCATTCTCTCTTTGAATAATTAAATCGTCTAACTCTGAATTATTTACAGTAATTTTACCTCTGATAATATCGTGAAAAGACACTTTTCCAAATATTGGATTTTTAAATCTAACAACATATTTATTTAAATTAAAAATATTGGGCTTTAAATTTCTACATGCTCTATTGTATTGTTTCTTCACTCCTTTTAAAGATTGAATTTTTTTTATATAATTTAATTTTTCATTTCCGCAATAACATTTATACGCTAAACCTTCTTTTAACATAAAACAAATAATTTTTTTATAATCACTTATTCTTTGACTTTGAAAATAAGGACCTTCATTCCAATACAACTTCAACCATTTTAATGTTTGAATAATATTGGTTGAAAATTTTTTATGAGATCTAGTAAGATCTGTATCTTCAATTCTTAATATAAAAACTCCATTATTCTTTTTAGCATATAACCATGAATATAATGCAGTACGAATATTTCCAAAATGTAATTCTCCAGTTGGACTAGGAGCAAAACGTGTTCTAATTAACATAATTTCTCTTATTAATAAATATAATTTTGTTTTTATGTAAAAATATTATATAATAAATAAAAAATAAAAAATTTAAATAAAATTATTTTCTTATTTTTTTCTTAAAAATTAATATAAAGAAAATTTTATAAAAATATAAATTTTTTAAAGGGTGATTAGCTCAGTTGGTAGAGCGCCTCTCTTACACGGAGGATGTCGGCGGTTCAAATCCGTCATTACCCATGAAATTTTTTTAAAGAAGAGGGTCGTTAGCTCAGCTCGGTAGAGCAGTTGACTTTTAATCAATTGGTCGCAGGTTCAAATCCTGCACGACCCAAAAAAAAACTAAAAAAAAATATAAAATTAATTTTTAGAAATTTTTTTTAGAAAATCATTTTCTTTAATTATTTTTATTCCTAATTTCTTTGCATAAAATATTTTTTTTCCTGGATTTTTACCTTGAATAACTAAATTCACTTTTTTTGAAATACTTTTTTTAATTTCAGCTCCTAAATTTTTTAATTTATTACATAAAACTTTTCTAGAAAAATCTTTAAAAACACCAGTAATTAAAATTGTTTTGTTTAAAAAAAAAGAAAATTTTTTATTATTTTTATCTTTTTTTTTATACGATTTTACATGTATATTATAATTATTAATTAACTTAAAAATAATATTCCTATTATTTTTATTCTGAATAAAATTAATAAAATTTTTCGTAATTTTTTTTCCTATACCACAAACTTCTATAAGATCTTCTTCTTTTAAATCTAAAATTTTATTTAAATTTTTAAAATTTTTTGCAATTTTTTTAGATACTACCTGTCCTACTCCATGAATTCCAAAAGATAAAATAAATTTATCTAAATTTATTGATTTGAATTTCTTAAAAGATGTAAGAATATTTTTAGAAAATTTTTTTCCTACATTTTTTAAATTATTTAAAGTATGAAAATCTAATCCAAAAAAATCTATTGGATTTCGAAATCCCATTTTATCTACTAATTGATTAATAATATTAGGACCTAAATCTTTTATTTTAAAAGAAGTTTTAGAAAAAAAATATACTAAACGTTTTTTTATTTGTTCTAAACAAAAAAAATAATTTGTACAAAAATTCTTTTTACTCTTACTTGTAATCTCTAAAAAAGATCTACAAGAAGGACACTTTTCTGGAAAATGTATGCGAATCAATCTCTTTTTTGTATTAATTGTTTCTTTTCTGACAACTTGAGGTATAACATCTCCAGCTCTACAAACAAAAATTCTATCATTAATGTGTAAATTTAATTTATCTAAAAAAAATTTATTATGTAAAGAAGCTTTCTTAATAGTTATTCCAGAAATCTTGACAGGAACAAAATGCGCTACTGGAGTAATTGAACCTGTTCTACCTACATGAAAAGTGACTTTTTTTAAAATTGTTTTCTTTTCTTGATTAGGAAATTTATACGCAATAGCCCATCGAGGAGATCGAGATCTTACACCTAATTTCTTTCTTAATTTTAAATCATCTACTTTAATTACAATACCATCTACATCATAGTTTAATAAAAATCTTTCATTTTTTATTTGTGAATAAAATTTTAAAATTTTTTTTATAGATGATGAATAAATAATTTTTTCACTAATATTAAACCCCCATTTTTTAATTTTAAGAAGAATATTATAATAACTATTATCTAAAAAAAAATTAAAAACTTCAAAACCATGACAAATAAAAAATAATTTTCTATTTTTTAAATTTAAAAAATTCTTCTGAAGTAATGATCCAGATGCTAAATTACGAGCACTAGAAAATTTATTTCTTTTTAAAAAAGAATTTTTTTTATTTAATTTTATAAAATCCTTTTTTAAAATTAACACTTCCCCACGAATTTCCATCAATTTAGGAATATTTTTTCCATTTATTTTAATAGGTATAGATTTTACAAAAAAAATATTTTGTGTAATATCTTCTCCCTTTTCTCCGTCTCCTCTAGTAGATGCCTTTCTTAAAACTCCATTTTTATAAATTAAATTAACAGCAATCCCATCCAATTTTAATTCACATACAAAATTTACTAAAAATTCGTTTTTATATTTTAAAATCTTTGTATAAAAATTCAAAAATTTCTTTTCTGTAAAAACATTTTCTAATGACAACATCGGAGTCAAATGTTTATTTAAAGATAATTTAGAAAAAATTTTTGAACCAATTGTTCTTGTAGGAGAAGAAAAATAAATTTTTTTATATTTTTTTTCTAATAACTTTAATTTATTAAATAAAATATCATATTCATGATCTGAAATAACAGGTTTCCCTAAACAAAAGTATAAATAATTATGATAAATTAAAGATTTCTGTAATAACTTAATTTTTTTTTCTATTTTATTCATATAAAATTTTCAGAAATATATTGAAATAAACTATATATTATTGCAAAAAAAACTTTCTTAAAATATTTATTCTACAATTCTATTTCTAAACTTTTTTGTAAAAAAAATTTTAAAATCTATCTAGAAAAAATATTTTATTTTTTTATAAGAATTGTAAGATTAATGTTAATATAAAGTTTATTTCTTCTTTAAAGAAACAAAAAAATTGTAAAATAATCTTTAAATAAAATTTTTTTTTATTTAATTAATATTTAGCGCATTAAAAAGATAATAATTTTAATCAAGGAATATTCCTATCATGTTTGAAAAAAAAATATATATTAACTCACCAAATGGTTTACATACTAGACCTGCAGCACAACTTGTGCAAGAAGCAAAAAAATATAATTCAAAAATTACAATAACTTCAAATGGTAAAACAGCAAACGCAAAAAGTCTATTTAAATTACAAACATTAGGGTTAAGTCAAGGAAGCAAGATAACTTTATCTGCTAATGGATCAGATGAAAAAAAAGCAATCGAAAAATTATCTACTCTAATGAAAAAACTCATATAAAAAACTTATTTATTAGAAAAATATTTTATAAATAAAATTTTTCAAAAATATTTACATATTAAACATTTATAATTCATTTTATTCAAAGGTAATGTCATGATTTCAGGAATTTTAGCATCGCCAGGCATTGTTTTTGGAAAAGCCCTCCTTTTTAAAGAAAAAAAAATAAACATTAACGTAAAAAAAATCTCTAAAAAGAATATTAATATAGAAATTGAAAAATTTTTTAAAGCAAGAAAAAAATCAAAAAAACAACTAAAAGAAATACAAAATCAAGCAAAAAAAAAATTTGGAAAAGAAAAATCGTCTATCTTTGAAGGTCATATATTAATATTAGAAGATGAAGAATTAGAAAAAGAAATTATTTCTTTAATTAAAAAAAAAATGATTACTTCTGATCATGCTGTAGAAAAAATAATTCAAGAACAAATTTCATCATTAGAAAAATTAAAAGATGAATATTTAAAAAATAGAGCAATAGATATTAGAGATATAGGAAATAGATTATTAAAAAATATATTAAAAATACCTATTATTGATTTAAATAATATTCAAAAAAAAGTAATTCTTATAACAAAAGATTTAACTCCATCTCAAACTGCACAAATGAATTTTAAAAAAATACTCGGTTTTGCAACAGATTTAGGAGGAAAAACATCTCATACATCTATTATGGCTAGATCTTTAGAAATACCAGCTATAGTTGGAATGGGAAATATTACAGAAAAAATAAAAAATAACGACTATATAATATTAAATGGCATTGATAATGAAATTATTATAAATCCGTCAAAACAACAAATTAAAGAATTCAAAATAATTAGGAAACAATATTTCGAAAAACAAAAAAAATTAATTTCCCTAAAGAAAGTACATGCAATTACTTTAGACGGAAAAAAAATAAAAATAGGATCAAATATAGGAAATTACAAAGACACTATTGGATCTAAAAAATATGGAGCTGAATGTATTGGTCTTTACAGAACAGAATTTTTATTCATGGGTAGAAATAACTTACCATCTGAAGAAGAACAATTTCAAGCGTACAAAAAAGTTGCAAAAAAAATGCATGGAAAACATATTATTATTAGAACAATGGATATTGGAGGAGATAAAAATCTTTCATACATGAATTTTCCTCCAGAAGAAAATCCCTTTCTTGGATGGAGAGCAATTAGAGTTTCTATTAATAATATTCAAATTTTACATGATCAACTTAAAGCTATTCTACGCGCTTCAGCTTATGGAAAATTTAAAATAATGTTTCCAATGATAATATCTATGGAAGAAATTTATTTTTTAAAACAAGAATTAAATAAAATCAAAATAAAACTTAAAAAAAATAAAATAAAATTTGATAAGAAAATAGAATTAGGCGTTATGATAGAAACACCTTCATCTGCTATAATTTCTAAACATCTTGCAAAAGAAGTTGATTTTTTTAGTATTGGAACTAATGATCTTACGCAATACACATTAGCTGTAGATCGAGGAAATGAAATTATCTCAAATTTATATCAACCTATGAGTCCTTCCGTCTTATATTTAATAAAAAAAGTAATCAAAGAATCACATAAAGCAAAAAAATGGACTGGAATATGCGGTGAACTTGCAAGTAATGAAAAAGCAATTTCTTTACTAGTAGGTATGGGAATAGATGAATTAAGTATGAGCTCAATCTCTATACCAATTATTAAAAATATTATTAGAAAAATTAATTTTAAAAAAGCAAAAATACTAGCTAAAAAAGTTCTTCAACAATCTACAGTAAAAAAAATAAAAAAATTACTTAAAAAATTTAATAAAGAAAATAATCTGTTATGAAAATAATAAATATCAATAGGAGAAAATAATGAGCTTTATTTCAAATTTTTTTCAAAAAAAAGATGCTCATTTAGATGATAAAATAAAAATTTTTGCTCCAATTTCTGGTAATGTTATATCAATAAAAAAAGTCCCAGACATAGTTTTTTCAAAAAAAATAGTCGGAGATGGAATAGCTATAAATCCTACCGGAAATAAAATAGTTGCACCTATAGATGGAAAAATAGGAAAAATTTTTCATACATTACATGCTTTTTCAATTGAATCTAAACAAGGAATACAAATTTTTGTACATTTTGGAATCGATACTGTAAAATTAAAAGGAAAAGGATTTGAATCTTGTATAAAAGAAGGTCAAAAAGTAAAAAAGGGAGATTTAATAATTAAAATAGACCTAAAACTATTAAAAAAAACAGCAAAATCAATTATTACTCCTGTGGTAATTTCTAATACAGATAAGATGAACATTATAGAAAAAAAAATTGGAAAAATAATTGTTGCAGGAAAAAATGTAATTATGTATGTTAAAAAAAAATAAAAAAAATATTTAAACGGCGTGAAATCGCCGTTTAAAAATATTTTTAGAAAAAAATATTTTTTAAAATAAAAATTTTGTAAAAAAAAATTTTATTGAAATATTTATCTTGAATTTAAAAATAATTTTTATTTAATTAAAAAAATTTTTAATCTATAAATATCTAATAAAATAGTTCTTACTCTAATTAACTCTTGATTAATAAAAAAACCTTTAAATCCTTTTTTAATAATAAATTGTATTGAAACAGAACTTAAAATAAAAAAAACAATTTTTAAAAAATTTCCCACTTTCTTTTCTCGGCAATTATATCTACATTCTGAAAAAAAAATACAAAAATCACTTAAAATTCCTATTTTAAAAATTTTTATTGGATTTCTCCAAATATTCATACGATTAAATAAAAGAACAATTTTTTCCGAAGATTCAAAAAAAATGTTATGTAAAAAAAAATAATTATTTGCAATAATAATCGATAAATTTTGAATAAAATTAGGAATCTCTAATCTAGATAACATATTTTTAATTAAATGATCTTTAAAAATTTTTTTATGTGAAAAAAATTTATTTTTTTGAACAAGAAAATTATAATAAACTAAAAATTGACAAAAAAAAGAAAATCTTAAATCAACTGAAAAATTTTTTTTTGAAAAATTAGAAAAAGAAAATAAAAATTGTTCACCTAAATTATAATATCTAAATAAAAAATAATTAATTTTATATAAATAATCAATCTCTGGGAACAATACAGATAACGCATTACATTTTTTTAAAACAAAAAAATACATATGAGGTGTTTTAGTATTAAGAGCTTTTTTTGTTTCGTTCCATATTCTATGAGAAGTTAAAAAAGACAGTTCACAATTTTTTACAATATTTTTCATTAAAAAAATTGTTTCTTTCGCAATTCTAAAACCTAAATGAGATAATTGTGCAGAAAACCTAGCTACTCTTAATACTCTTAGCGGATCATCTTGAAAATCTTTAGAAATATGCCTTAATAATCCTAATTGAATATCTTTCATTCCATTTAAAGGATCAATTAACACTCCATTTTTATCTTTTGCAATCGCATTAATTGTTAAATCTCTTCTCATTAAATCTTCATATAAAGTGACTTTTTTTGAATAATATGTTTTAAATCCTTTATAACCTACACCACTTTTTTTTTCTGTTCTTGCTAAAGAATATTCCTCAGAAGTTATAGGATGTAAAAAAACTGGAAAATCTTTCCCCACTTGTTTGAATTTCTTTTGAATTAATTCTTCAGGAGTAGAACCAACAACAACCCAATCTCGATCTTTGATAGGTAAATTTAATAAAAAATCCCTGACAGCTCCTCCAACTAAATAAACTTTCATTTATCATCCTAAAAAAATTATTTATTTTTTTGCAAAATATATAAAAAAATTTTGAGATATAAATTTTATTCATTTATTATAAAATATTTTTTAAAGCACAAAAAATTTTTCTTTACAAACTATAAGCATTTCAATTTTTTCATAATAAAAAAAATTTAAAAAAAAATTCTATAACAATTATATTAAAATTTTTATATTTAAAAAATTTTTTAGATAATTAATTATAAACTTGTAAAGTTTATAAACGAAAATAAAATATTTCAAATATTACTAATAAAATTCAAATTCATCTTTGAATTATAAATTTTTAACTTAGGATCAACGTAAATATTTAAATTTGATTGAATTTGATTTAATTGAAATTTTAACATTCCTAAATAAGCTATCATAGCTGCATTATCTGTACAAAATTCAGGACGTACAAAAAAAATTTCTCCTTTACATTTAGAAACCATATGTCTTAATTTTCTTCTTAATAAAATATTTGCACTCACTCCTCCAGAAATTACTAAACGTTTTAATCGAGTTTTTTTCAATGCATGTTTACATTTTGTTACTAAAACATCTGTAATAGATTCTTCAAAAGCATTTGCAACATCAGATATCAATTGAAAATCTAACATAGATTGCTTTTTAATAAAATTTACTACTGCAGTTTTTAAACCTGAAAAACTAAAATCTAAATTATTTGTTTTCAACATTGGTCTCGGAAAAAAATACTTATTAAAATTTCCAAATTTAGAGATTTTTGCAATTTCCGGCCCACCAGGATAATTTAAATTTAAATTTTTGGCTACTTTATCAAATACTTCTCCAGCGCTATCATCGCGAGTTTTACCTAAAAGACTATATTTTCCAAATTTATGTGCATAAATTAATTCAGTATGTTTTCCAGAAACTAACATTCCTATAAAAGGAAAGATCGGACATTTTTTTTCCATCATAATAGAGATTAAATGCGCTTCCAAATGATTCACTAAAACAGTAGGAATATTTAAAGAATAAGCTAATGCGGATCCAAAAGTTGCACCAACTAACAAAGAACCAATTAATCCAGGTCCACAAGTATACGCAATAGCATTAATTTTTTTAAAATTTATATTTAAATTTTTAGAAATTTTTTCTATTAAAAATGAAATATTTAATGTATGTTCTCTAGAAGCTATTTCAGGAACAACTCCACCATATTTATTATGTATTAATGATTGATTAAATTTTTCATTAAAAATTAATCCATTTTCATCATCATATATGGCAATTCCTGTATCATCACATGAAGTTTCAATACCTAGAATTTTCATATTTTTTAAAAATTATAAAATAATATTGATTATAACTGATTTCAAATGATAAATTTGATAAACTATGTAAATTTAGAAAAATAAAAAAAAAAGTAAAAAAAATACAGGAAAAAATATGCCAATAATAAAAGTTAGAGAAAACGAACCATTTGACGTTGCTTTAAGACGTTTTAAAAGATCTTGTGAAAAAGCTGGAATATTATCAGAAATTCGTAGAAGAGAATGTTATGAAAAACCTACTACAGCAAGAAAAAGAGCAAAAACAGCTGCAATAAAAAGATTATCAAAAAAACTATGTAGAGAAAATTTAAAAAGAAAACGTATGTATTAATTTAAATTTTTATTTCATTTATGAAACCGTTCATATTAAAAATAGGAACGGTAATTTTATTTATTTTTTAAAAAATTCTTTTCAAAAATATGATGCGAAACATTCCAAAAGATTTTATTAATGAATTACTATCAAAAACAAATATCGTAGATTTAATTAAATCGAAAATTAATCTAAAAAAAAAAGGAAAAAATTACCAATCAAAGTGTCCTTTTCACGAAGAAAAAACTCCTTCTTTTATTGTAAATAATGAAAAACAAATTTATCATTGTTTTGGATGCAATATGCATGGAAATGCAATTGATTTTTTAATGCATTATGATGGATTTACATTTATTGAATGCATAGAAGAATTATCTATATTAAATAATACATATATTCCGTATAAAAAAAATAATTATAAATTATATCAAGAATATGGAAAAAAAAAAAAATTATATGATTTAATGAAAAATATATCTTATATATATCATAAAAATTTAAATCAAAAACAATCTATAAAAATTTTAAATTATATTAAAAAAAGAGGAATAAAAAAAAAAATATTCAATTTATTTTTATTAGGATATGCCAATTTAAAAACAACACAACAAATCTTAAATATTTCTAGAAATTATAATACTCAAGATTTAATTAATACAGGAGTGATCAATATAAATTATTCTGGAAAAAAATATGATAGATTTCATAATAGAATTATATTTCCAATCAGAGATCAACATGGAAAAATAAATGGTTTTGGAGGCAGACTATTAAAAATCAATAATCAATTTCCAAAATATATCAATTCTCCTGAAACAAAAATATTTCATAAAAAAAAACAAATATATGGATTGTATGAATTAAAAAAAAAAAATAATCTAAAATATTTAATTGTAGTGGAAGGATATTTTGATGTTATTGTTTTAAAACAATTCAATATTAAAAATGTCATTTCAATATTAGGAACATCTTGTACAAAAGAACATTTAAAAAAAATGTTTAATATGACTAATACAATTATATTTTGTTATGATGGAGATAAAGCTGGAAGAAAAGCATCATGGCAAACTCTTATAAACTCTTTACCTTATTTATATAAAAAAAAATATTTAAAATTTATATTTCTTCCTAAAAATGAAGATCCAGATTCAATTATACAAAAAGAAGGAAAAAAATCTTTCAAAAAAAGAATAAAAAATGCAATATATATGTCAGAATATTTTTTTAAAAAAATTAAAAAAAAACATAATATTAAAACAGTGGAAGGTAAAAAAAATTTTTTTTATGACTCAATGTCTTTAATTAATAAGATCCCAAATAAAATTTATCAATTTTTTTTATATAAATTATTAAAAAAAAAAATTGGAATATCTAATAATGATAATTTTAAAAAAATATTTACAAAAAAACACATATGTAAAAAAAAAAAATATAGCTTAATGCGAATTTTAATTAGTTTGATTGTACAAAATCCTCAATTACATAAGTTGCAATTAAACCTTCCAAAAATCTCTAAAATCAAAAATAAAGGAATCCCAATATTTTTAAATATAATAGAAACATGTAAAAAAAAAAAAATATTAAATACAGGAATACTATTAGAAGAATATAGAAACAAGAAAATATACTTTATTTTAAAATATTTTTCTAACTGGGAAAATATGATTTCGCAAAAAAAAGTAAAAAAAACATTTTTAGAAATACTAAATTACCTATATATAAAAAAAATAAAAAAAAAAATTAAAAAAATACTTCTTAAGGAGAAAAATAATAATCTTAAAAAAAAAGATAAAATAAAAATTTGGTCTTTAAAAAAAAAAATACTTCAAATAAAAAAATCTTAAAAATTATTGTTTTTTATAAAAAAATAATTTTTTTAAAAAAAAAAAAAATTTTATAAAAAAAAAAAAAAAAAAAAAAAAAAAAAAAAAAAAAAAAAAAAAGAAAATAAAAAAAATTTCTATCTCATTTAAATTAATAAAATGGACATTATCTTATGGATAAAAAAAAAAAATCACAGCTAAAATCGCTTATTAAACATGGCAAAGTGCAAGGATTTTTAACTTTTTCTGAGATTAACGACCATTTACCAGAAGATATGATTGATTCAGAACAAATTCAAGATATTCTTCAAATAATTAATGACATGGGAATTGAAGTCGTTGAAAAAGTACCTGATTCTGATGATTTAATTATCAATCCTAATCATAATAATACTGATGAAGATGCAGTTGAGGCTGTTACACAAGTATTATCAAATGTAGAGACAGAATTGGTTCGTACAACAGATCCAATAAGAATGTATATGCGAGAAATGGGCACAGTAGAATTATTAACAAGAGAAGGTGAAATAGAAATTGCTAAAAGAATTGAAGAAGGAATAAAAGAAGTTCAATCATCAGTCTCAGAATATCCTAAATCTATAACATATTTGTTAAAACAATATGATCATATTAAATCTGGAAAAATAAAACTTTCAGATGTTATCATAGGATTTTTAGATCAAAAAAAATCAAAAAATAAAAAAAAATATACTAAAAAAAAATATACGATAGAAAGAAAAAAAATCCAATCTATTCAAGAAGAACAAATTAACACTCATGAAGATGAAATTGATATAACATTAGCACAAAAAAAATTTTTAGAATTAAAAAAACAATATATTATCACGCATAATACAATTAAAAAAAAAAAAAGAAATCATAAAGATTCTATTCAAGAAATTAAAAAATTATCTTTAATATTTAAACAATTTAAATTAGCACCTAAGCAATTCAATTACCTCATTAAAAATATGCGTTATGTTGTACAAAAAATTCGAAAACATGAAAAAAATTTAATGAAATTATGTATAGAAAAATGCAAAATTCCTAAAAAAATATTTATAAAACTTTTTTTAGAATATGAAACAAATCAAAAATGGATAGAAATCATTAAAGAAATGAATCAAAAATGGAAGAAAAAATTACTAAAAATTGAAAAAATAATAAAATATAGAATAAACAAATTAATTAAAATTGAAAAAAAAATTAATTTAACTATTAGTCAAATTAAAAATATCAATAAAAAAATCGTACTTGGAGAAAATAAAGCAAAATATGCAAAAAAAGAAATGGTAGAAGCAAATTTAAGATTAGTCATCTCTATTGCAAAAAAATATACCAATAGAGGGTTACAATTTCTTGATTTAATCCAAGAAGGAAATATCGGATTAATGAAAGCAGTTGATAAATTTGAATATCGTAGAGGATATAAATTTTCCACATACGCTACATGGTGGATTAGACAAGCAATAACTCGATCAATTGCTGATCAAGCAAGAACTATTCGAATACCAGTACATATGATAGAAACAATAAATAAATTAAATAGAATATCAAGAAAAATTTTACAGAAAATAGGAAGAGAACCAACACCAGAAGAACTTTCTGAAAAAATGTTTATTTCAGAAGAAAAAATTAGAAAAGTTCTTAAGATCGCCAAAGAACCAATTTCTATGGAAACCCCTATCGGAGATGATGAAGATTCTCATTTAGGAGATTTTATTGAAGATACTTCTTTAGAACTTCCTTTAGATTCAGCGACATCAAAAAGTTTAAAAAATGCAACAAATAATATTCTTTCTAGTCTTACTCCAAGAGAAGCAAAAGTTTTACGTATGAGATTTGGAATTGATATGAATACAGATCACACGTTAGAAGAAGTAGGTAAACAATTTGATGTAACTAGAGAAAGAATACGACAAATTGAAGCTAAAGCATTAAGAAAATTAAGACATCCTAGCAGATCAGAAATTTTAAAAAGCTTTTTAGATGATTAACTTTTTTTTTTAAATAAAAAATAAAAAAAAATTAATATTTTTAAATAAAATATCGTTAACAATAATTATATAAGATTATTGTTAACAAAATAAAATCATTCAAAATTTCTTTAAAAAAATATATTCTTACATAAAAAATTTTTATTTAGAATTCTCTATATTTTTTGATTTTTTAAGAGCGACATCAAAATTTACTGGTTCTAAATTTAATTGAGGAAATCCACTTTTTACTGTTAAATTAGAAATACATTCACGCGCATAAGGAAAAAGAATATTTGGACAATATGCACCTAAACAACGTGTTAATTCTTCTTCAGGCATACCTTGAATGTAAAATATTCCAGATTGATGAACTTTACATTTAAAAATTAACTTCGATTGAAGTGTTACTTTTACAGAAACTTTTAAAATAACATGAAATACATGATCTTCCAATTTACTACATATATTATTTAAATCACAAGAAATATTCGGACTCCATTGTTCTTTAAAAATATACGGAGAATTAGGAGATTTAAAAGAAACATTTTTTGTATAAATTTTTTGAATTTGAAATTGAATTTCAGATTTCTTTTCTTTTTGTTTTTCTTCTGACATTAAAAATCTCTTATAAAAAATAAATTAATTATTAATATAACATTAAAAAAGCATTAATTTTAAAAAAATATTTTTATTTATAAAAATATAAACAAAAATAATAATCTCTGAAAAAAAATAAAAATATACAAATTTTAAAAAAATGTAATTTTTTCATTTCAAAATTAATTTGTTATTTTTAAAATATATTCTTGAGCTTTATCAATAGCACTTAAAACTTGTCTTTTAGAAGTGCCACCATAAGAATTTTTTTTATCCAAACAACTTTCTAAACTAATATTTTCATATATATCATCATTAATTACCGAACAAAATTTTCTAAAAACTCTTAATTTTAGTTGGGACAAAGATTTATTATGATCAATAGCATACAAAACAATTTTCCCAGAAATTTCATGTGCATTTCTAAAACTAATACCTTTTTTTACTAAATAATCTGCTAAATCAGTAGAATTTGAATATCCTCTTTCAGCTGATTTTCTACATATTTTATTATTAATTTTTAATCCTAACAAAATTATTGTAGACATTTTTAAACAATCATCCAAAACATTTAAAGCTGTAAATAAACACTCTTTATCTTCTTGCATATCTTTATTATAAGCTAAAGGAAGACCCTTTAAAATTACTAAAATATTTAATAAAGAACCATAAACTTTTCCAGTTTTTCCTCTAATTAATTCTAATGAATCTGGATTTTTTTTTTGAGGCATTAAAGAAGAACCCGAAGTTACTTCATCTGATAATTCAATAAAATTACATTCACCAGAATTAAAAAAAATTAAATCTTCAGAAAATCTTGATAAATGCATCATACTAATAGATGCAATAGATAAGAGTTCTACAACATAATCACGATCAGAAACACTATCTAAACTATTCTTGCTTGCTTTCTCAAAACCCATATAAGAAGCTAATTTTTTTCTATTTATTTTCCAACCAGTACCCGCTAAAGCAGCAGAACCTAATGGACTAATATTTAATCTTTTTAAACAATCTTGAAGACGAGAAAAATCACGTTTCATCATCTCAAAATATGCTAAAAACCAATGAGAAAACAGAATCGGTTGCGCTCTTTGTAAATGAGTATATCCTGAAATCACAGAAGAAATATTTTTCTCTGCTAAATCAAGCAAAATTTTTTGAAATTTTATAATTCTTTTTTTTAAAACTTTAATTTTTTTTTTACACCATAACTTTAAATCTGTTGCGACTTGATCATTTCTACTTCTTCCAGTATGAAGTTTTTTACCTATATCACCTAAAATATAAATAAGTCTTGATTCAACCCATGAATGTATATCTTCTTTATCACTTAATAAAATCTTCTGCGGATCGTTTTTTATTTCTTCAAAAATTAAATTTAACGCTGTTTCTATTTTTTTTTGTTCTTCGCAAGTAATAATATTACTCTTTAAAAGAATCTTAGACCAAGCTATAGATCCTTTAATATCTTGTTTAAACAAAATAAAATCTATTTTTAAAGAATTGTTGAAATCTTTAAAAAATTTATTCTGTTCTTTAATAAATCTTCCGCCCCAAAGAGACATATAATTTTCCAAAATAAAGATTTTTAAATAACGTGTATTTTTTATCTTATTTATAACAAAATAAAAAATTATTTTTTTTGAATAGAACGAATTCTCGTAGAGAGAGAATACAAATTAATAAAACCAGAAGCATCAGATTGTTTATATACATTATCTTCACTAAAAGTAGAATATGATCGTAAATATAAAGAATTAACTGATTTTTTTTGTACTGCATATACAGAACCTTTATATAACTTTAAAACCACAGTACCAGTAACAACTTCAGACAAGACATTAGAAGCAGATTGAATAGACTCTCTTATAGGTGAAAACCATTTTCCATCATAAATTAAATGAGACATTTCTAATGCTAAATTCTCTTTCCACTTCATAGAATCTTTATCAAAAACTAACTGTTCAATAGCTCTAATTGCTTGATAAATAATAGTTCCACCAGGAGTTTCATAACAACCACGAGATTTTAAACCAACTAATCTATTTTCAACGATATCTATTCTTCCAATACCATGAATAGAACCAATTTTATTTAATTGTTTTAAACATTGATACGGACTTTTTTTAACATTATTAATAGAATTAACATATCCATTTTGAATTCCTAAAACAACATATTCAGGATCATTTGGAGCATTTTCTACATCTTGTGTCCACACCCAACAATCTTTACTAGCCTTATTCCATAAATCTTCCAATACTCCACCTTCAGTAGAAATATGAAAAATATTCTCATCTCTACTATATATTTTCTTTTTAGTTGCGTTTGTTGGAATATTTTTTTCTTTTAAATATTTTAATAAATCTTCTCGAGATTTAAAATCCCATTCTCTCCATGGAGAAATAATCTTTAATTTGGAATCTAAAGAAGCATAAACCATTTCAAACCTTACTTGATCGTTTCCTTTCCCAGTAGCTCCATGAGCTAATGCCACTGCACCAATTTTTTTAGCAAAATCTATTTGTGCTTTTGCTATTATTGGTCTAGCAATCGCAGTTCCTAAAAGATATGAACCTTCATATAATGCTCCAATTTTTAATAATGGATACACATAATCATTCACAAACTTTTCTTTTAAATCAATTATTTGACATCCAATTGCTCCAGAACTAATTGCTTTTTTTTCAATATCTTGTAAATCTTCAAAAGATTGTCCAATATCTACTACTAAAGCAAACACATTTAAATCATAATTTTCCTTAATCCAAGGAATAATTGCTGAAGTATCTAATCCTCCGGAATAAGCTAAAACAACAATTTTTTTACTCAAAATGATACTCCTAAATTTTTTATTTTAAATATAATATAAAAATTACAAATGTTATTACAGCTAGAAAGATTCGATATTAAACTAAAAAAAATTTATAAAAGATTTTACTTAATATAAAATAAATTATCTAAAAATATTATATCAGAATTTTTTTAAAAATTGATCTTTCAAATAAAATTATTTAAAAAATTGTATTTAAATTTACAAAGATAGAATTAATAAAATCTAATTTATTTAAGGTATATATATGAAAATCTCGTATACCTTCTTTATATAAAGTATGTATCATATTAATTGCAATATTTCTTCCAATAATATAATTTTTATTGACAGTATTATCAGATTTCAAATATAATTTTTTTAACCAAATAGGAACAAATATATTAGATATTAAACAAAATTTATATACCTGATTAAAATCATAAATTGGTAATATTCCCGGAATAATTTTCTCTTTAATACCAAGACCTACACATTTATCCCGAAACCGTAAAAAATTTTCAATATCGAAAAAAAATTGAGTAATTGCTTGATTCGCTCCAGCATCAATTTTCTTTTTTAAATTCATTAAATCAAATTGAGAATTTTTTGCTTCAGGATGAACTTCTGGATACGCAGCTACAGATATATTAAAATCTGCAATTTTTTTTAATAAAATAACTAAATCACAAGCATACATTTGAGGTTCTTTATTTTTATTTAAATAATCTCCTCTTAAAGCAACAATATTCTTCACACCAAGATTTAAATATTTTAAAATAAGATTTTTTAAATCTCTTGGATTTTCATGTACACAAGTAATATGAGGAGCTGATTCTATATTTGTATATAACTTTAATTCTTTCACAAAATTATAAGTTCTAGTTTTATTTCCATTATTTGCTCCATAAGTAACAGACATAAATTTAGAATGCAAAGTAGAAAGTCTTTTAATTTCCTTCCAAAATTTTTCATTTTTACTAGAATCTAAAGGAGGAAAAAATTCAAACGATAAATTAATATCATCAATATTAATGAAATTTTTTAAAAAAATCATATTTGACTCTTCAGAAGGTTTAAAATAAATAAAAAAATATTTAAAAACTATAAATAAATTTATAAAAAATTTTTTTTTCAAAAAAAATAAAAAAAATAAAGAAAAATAAAGAAAAAAAAGAAGACACTTTTTTAGAAAAAATGAATTTTGATAAAAATAAAACAATAGATATTTGATTTATAGATATAATTAAATTATTCATATAAATACACTTTAATATTTTTTTGTTTTAAAATATACATTTTAATTAAATTATTTAGTATTCCTTTTAAAAAATTTCTATTTTTATAATATTGTAAAAAAAAAATCTTTGGAAAAAAAATTTTAAAAATTTAATTTTAAGTATTTGATTTTTTTTTAAAAAAAAAGTAAAATATTAAATTAATTTGAAAATATCCTAATTTTCAAAAAAAAAGAAAAAATAAAAAAAAAATCTCTAAAAAAAATACAAGCCGGCTTAGCTCAGCAGGTAGAGCAACTGACTTGTAATCAGTAGGTCACCAGTTCGATTCCGGTAGCCGGCAAAAAAATTCAATATTTTAAAAAAATTAAAAAATAAAAATGGTGAGGTTCCTGAGCGGCCAAAAGGAGCAGACTGTAAATCTGACGTCTTAACGACTTCGAAGGTTCGAATCCTTCCCTCACCAAAAAAAATAAATATACGCGAGCATGGTATAATGGATATTACCTCAACCTTCCAAGTTGAGAATGTGGGTTCAATTCCCACTGTTCGCTAAAATTAAAAATTTTTTAAAAATAAAAAACACGCGCTGGTATGGCTTAGTTGGTTAGAGCGCACCCTTGGTAAGGGTGAGACCCCCAGTTCAAATCTGGGTATCAGCATATAAAAACTGTATTTCTAAAAAAATTTTTAATTTAATATTTTATAAAATCTTATTTTAGGATTTCTAATGAAATCTAATATTAATTATACAAAAAGAATACCCTTAGGAAAAATATTAATTTCTATCAATATTTTTTTCATTTTTATCTTACTTTTAAACAAAAAATATAAAATTTTATCAATTCAATCTCAATATGCTGATTTAGCAATTATATCTCTCATTATTGGTACTGTTTTATCAATTATAGCAAAAAATTTCTCATATTTAATTTCCACTTTCAAAAATACAAAATCAGAAATACAAAATATTTCCTATCCAACAAAAACAGAAACATTACATACAACATTTATGATTATAATAATTAGTTCACTAATCTCTGTTTTATTATGGGGAATAGATGGAATAATTTTTTATACAATATCTTTAATTACATACTTTAAAAATTAAGGAAAATATCTATGAAAATTTTAGATCAAAAAAAAAAAAATGGTATGCAATACAAATTTATTCTGGATATGAAGATAAAGTTGTTAAATCTATAAAAGACAACCTTCAAAAAAAAAAAAGAAGGAAAATGTTTGGAGAAATTTTAGTTCCATCAGAAGAAGTGATAGAAATTAAAAAAGGAAAAAGAACAAAAAGTAAAAATAAATTTTTTCCTGGATACATATTTATTAAAATGATTATGAATGAATTTAACTGGCATTTAATAAAAAATATTCCTAAAGTTATAGGATTTATAGGCGGTTCTTCAGAAAATCCTTTTCCAGTTAATAAAAATGAAATTAAAAAAATTCAAAAAAAACTCAAAAAAATTGGAGATAAACCTCGACCAAAAATACTTTTTGAACCTGGAGAAAACGTTCGAGTAAATAGTGGTCCATTTTCAGATTTTAATGGAATTGTCGAAGAAGTAGACTATAACAAAAATAGATTAAAAGTTTCAGTATCTATTTTTGGAAGATCTACACCTGTAGAATTAGATTTTAACCAAGTAGAAAAAAATTTATAAATCTTACAAAATACATTTTCTTATAAGAGAAAAAAATGGCAAAAAAAATTGACTCATATATAAAACTTCAAATACCAGCTGGTCAAGCTAACCCAAGCCCTCCTATTGGTCCAGCATTAGGTCAAAAAGGATTAAACATTATGGATTTTTGTAGAAAATTTAATGCAGAAACTTCATCTTTAGAAAAAGGAATTCCTATACCTGTTATTATAACTGTATATTCAGATAAAACTTTTACTTTTGTGCAAAAAACACCTCCTGCATCAGTATTACTAAAAAAATACGCAGGAATACAATCAGGATCAAAAAAACCAAATATAGAATTTGTTGGAAGTATAAAATACTCACAAATAAAAGAAATATCTAAAATTAAAAAAAAAGATATGACTGGATCAACATTAGAAAAGATAAATAAATCAATTATAGGCACAGCAAAATCTATGGGTTTAAAAATAGAAAATTTCGAAAAATATGAAAAATAAAAAAATAAAAAAAAATGATAAAAAAAAAATATTTCAAAAAATAAAAATAGAAAAAGCTATTTCTATTTTAAAAAAAAAATCTAAAAAAAAATTCATTGAAAGTTTTGATGTAGTAATTATGCTAGGAATTAATGCAAAACAGACAGATCAAAATATTAGAGGTTCAACTGTTTTACCTCACGGAACGGGAAAAAAAATGATAGTAGCAGTATTTGCTAATGGAAAAAAAGCAGAAGAAGCTAAAAAAGCAGGAGCTGAATTTATAGGAATGGATGATTTATCAAAAAAAATAAAAAAAAATACAATTAAATTTCATGTAGTAGTTGCTACCCCAGAATCTATGAAACAAGTCAGTTTATTAGGATCTATTTTAGGCCCAAAAGGATTAATGCCAAATCACAAAATGGGAACAATTACCTCTGAAATCTACGAAACAGTAAAAAAAATAAAAAACGGACAAATAAGATATAAAAATGAAAAAAATGGAATTATACACTCCTCAATAGGAAAAATTAATTTTTCTATCAAACAAATTAAAGAAAATTTAATAAGCCTTATTAAAGAACTCAAAAAACAAAAACCTCATAAAATGAAAGGAAAGTATTTTAAAAAAATATTTTTAACAACTACAATGAGTCAAGCAATAGAAATTAAAAAATCTAGTTTAAAATAAAAAATTTTAACTTTATTTTTATTATATATAAATATCCTAGTTTCTTAATTAATTTTTTTAAATCTTAGTTAGAAATTAGGTTTTTGTATTTCTTCCTTCACAATATTTTTTAAAAATTCTAATTATAGAATAAAAAAATTAAAAAACTTCTAAATTTTTAATTTTAAAAATTTTTATTAATTTTATATGAAAATAATAAAATTATTATAAAGGATTTTTTTAAAAAAATCTAGGAGTAAAAATGTCTGTAAGTACTCTCAAAAAAAAAAAAATTATAGAGAAAATAAATAAAATATCGAAAAATGCATTATCCGCTGTTGTTGCAAATTCAAAAAAAATAAATGTTAACAAAATTAACTTATTAAGAAAACAAGCAAGAAAAAATGGAATTAAAATTACTGTTATTAAAAACACCTTATTAAAAAAAGGTCTTGAAAACACATCTTTTCAATGTCTTCAAAAAACTTTAAAAGAATTTACTCTAATTGCATTTTCTATTGAACATCCAGGAAGCGCTGCAAAACTATTATATTTATTTTCAAAAGAAAATAAAAACTTTAAAATAAAAGGAGCAGCCTTTGAAGGAAAATTTATTTCTCCAGAAAAAATAGAAAAATTAGCTTTAATACCAACATATCCAGAAGCTATTCAAAAACTTCTTATAACAATAAAAGAATCTGCAATAGGAAAATTAATTCGAATATTAATATCAATAAAAAATAATATAAAAAAATAAAAAATAGTAAATTTTATCCAAACTAAAGAGAAAAAAATGTCTATTACGCAAGAAGATATAATTCAAAAAGTTTCAGAAATGTCAGTTACAGAAATTATGGAACTTATAAAATTAATGGAAAAAAAATTTGAAGTCTCCTCTAATATTCCTATTAATAACAATCCAACTCAAGTTGAAAAAAAAGAAGAAAAAACAGAATTTGATTTATATATTAAATCTATAGGAAAAAACAAAGTATCTGTAATTAGAGCAGTGAGAAGCCTAACAAGCTTAGGTTTAAAAGAAGCAAAAGATCTTGTAGAATCAGCACCAACTATTCTAAAAGAAAAAATAAATAAAGAAGAAGTAGAAACACTAAAAAAAACATTAGAAACAGCTGGAGCAGAAATAGAAGTTAAGTAAATATATTTACAACGATATCTCTTTTAAAACTAAGCTAGTGGAAAATTCACAAGCTTGGTTTTAAACAAATTTTAAAAATTCTTAAATATAAAAATAAATTTCAACATTTTCTTATAGAAATTTTATAAAAACAGAGAAATATAATGGGATATTCTTATACAGAAAAGAAAAGAATTAGAAAAGATTTTGGAAAAAATCCTCAAGTGTTAAAAATTCCATATTTACTTTCTATTCAAATTGATTCATTTAAAAATTTTATCAATATAAAAAAAAATATTTCTAACGGAATAGAATCAGCATTAAAATCAGTATTTCCTATTAAAAGTTATAATGAGAATGCTGAAATACAATATGTAAAATATAGATTAGGAAAAAAAAGTTTTAACGTTATGGATTGTCATATTCGTGGAGCAACGTATGCAGTTCCATTAAGAGTGACTTTACGTTTAATAATATACGACAAAGATGAATTAAATAAAAAAATAAAAGATATTAGAGAGCAAGAAGTATATATGGGTGAAATTCCATTAATGACAAAACATGGAACTTTCGTAGTTAATGGAACAGAACGTGTTGTCGTTTCACAATTACACAGAAGTCCTGGTGTTTTTTTTGATAGCGATAAAGGAAAATCTCATTCTTCAGGAAAAGTTTTATATAATTCTAGAATCATTCCTTATCGCGGATCATGGATAGATTTTGAATTTGATTCCAAAGATAACTTATTTGCTAGAATTGACAGAAGAAAAAAATTTCCTGTCACTATTTTACTAAAAGCACTGGGATATAGTATCCAAGAAATATTGAATATATTCTTTAAAAAGAATATTTTTATATTTAAAAAATCAAAAATATATATGAAACTCATTCCCAAAAGATTAAGAGGAGAAACAATTTCATTTGATATAAAAAAAAATAATGTTATTTATGTAAAAAAAAATAAACGAGTCACTGTTAGACATATAAAAAAACTCAAAAAAGATAAAATTTCTTCTATTCAAGTTCCTATAGAATATATAATTGGAAAAATTTCATCAAAAAATTATTTTGATAAACATAACAAATTAATCATCTCCGCAAACGAAATTTTTACAAAAGAAAAGATAAAAAAAATAAAAAAAAATCAAATTAACGTTATAAAAACAATATTTACTAACGATTTAGATCACGGACCATATATTTCTGAAACTTTAAAAATTGATACAACAACAGATAAAAGTAGCGCTCTAATTGAAATTTATCGTATGATGCGTCCTGGAGAACCTCCAACATCAGAAACAGCTGAAAAACTTTTTGAATCATTATTTTTTATGGAAGAAAAATATGATTTATCTTCTGTAGGAAGAATGAAATTTAATAGATCTCTATTAAGAAAAAAAATTACTGGAAAAAATACACTGAGTAAAAAAGATATAGTTGATGTTATAAAAAAACTAATTTATATAAGAAACGGAAAAGGAGAAATAGATGATATTGATCACTTAGGAAATAGACGAGTGAGATCTGTAGGAGAAATGACAGAAAATCAGTTTAGAATTGGTTTAATTAGAGTAGAGAGAGCAGTCAAAGAAAGATTATCAGCAGGAGATATAGAAAATTTAATGCCTCAAGATATGATAAATGCAAAACCTATTTCTGCTGCAGTAAAAGAATTTTTTGGTTCTAGCCAACTTTCTCAATTTATGGATCAAAATAATCCTTTATCAGAAATTACTCATAAACGAAGAATATCTGCCTTAGGAATAGGAGGTTTAACTCGTGAAAGAGCAGGATTTGAAGTACGAGATGTACATCCTACACATTATGGAAGAGTGTGTCCAATAGAAACTCCAGAAGGACCAAATATTGGCTTGATTAACTCTTTATCAATATATGCAAGAACAAATATATATGGATTTTTAGAAACACCATATAGAAAAGTACACAAAGGATATGTAACAAATAAAATAAAATATCTTTCTGCAATTGAAGAAGGAAACTTTATCATTGCTCAAGCAAATACGAATGTTAATCAAAATCAAAAAATCCTTGATAAACTAGTAATATGTAGAAATAAAGGAGAATCCAACTTATTTAAAAAAAAAAAAATTGATTATATGGATATTTCTAATCAACAAATAGTTTCCGTAGGTGCGTCTTTAATACCTTTTTTAGAACATGATGATGCTAACCGCGCATTAATGGGAGCTAATATGCAAAGACAAGCTGTTCCGCTATTAAAAGCAGAGAAACCATTAGTCGGAACAGGAATGGAAAGAATAGTCGCAATCGATTCAGGAATCACAATAATTGCTAAAAGAGGAGGAAAAATTCATTACGTTGATGCTTCTCAAATCATTGTAAAAGTTAATAAAAACGAGATAAAAAAAAATGATACAGGAATTGACATTTATAATTTAATAAAATATAAAAGATCTAACCAAAATACATGTATTAATCAAAATCCATGTGTATATTTAAACGATATAATAAAAAAAGGTGATGTATTAGGTGACGGACCAGCAACAGATCTTGGAGAATTAGCTTTAGGGCAAAATATGAGAGTTGCTTTTATGCCATGGAATGGATATAACTTCGAAGATTCTATATTAATATCTGAAAAAGTAGTACAAAAAGATCGTTTCACAAGTATTCATATTCAAGAACTTTCATGTATTTCTCGAGATACAAAACTTGGAACAGAAGAAATTACTGCAGATATACCTAATATTGGAGAATCTGCATTATCTAATTTAGATGAATCAGGAATTGTATATATTGGAGCAGATGTTAACGGAGGAGATATATTAGTTGGAAAAGTGACACCGAAAGGAGAAACTCAATTAACCCCAGAAGAAAAACTTTTACGAGCAATATTTGGCGAAAAAGCATCTGATGTCAAAGATACTTCTTTAAGGGTTCCAAATGGAATTCTTGGAACAGTAATAGATGTACAAATATTTACAAGAGATGGAATTAAAAAAGATAAAAGAACTTTAGAAATTGAAGAAATGCAAATAAAAAATATGATAAATAATTTATCTGAACAAAAAAATATTTTCGAAATGGGTTTGTTAAGACAAGTCAAAAATCTTTTAATAAAATCTGGTATGATATACGAAAATTTTAAAAAAATGATTCCAAAAAAATGGTTTAATTTAAAATTAAAAAAAAAATATCAAACTCAATTAAATGAATTTAAAATACAATATAATAACTTACAAAAAAAATTTAAAAAAAAAATACACAACAAAAAAAAACAAATTACTAAATGTGATGATTTATCTCCAGGTATTTTAAAAATTGTAAAAGTATACTTAGCCGTTAAAAGATACGTTCAAACAGGAGATAAAATGGCTGGAAGACATGGAAATAAAGGAGTAATATCAAAAATAAATCCAGTAGAAGATATGCCATATGATAAAAATGGTATACCAGTGGATATTGTTTTAAACCCATTAGGTGTTCCTTCTAGAATGAATATTGGGCAAATACTAGAAACGCATTTAGGATTAGCTGCTAAGGGAATAGGAGACAAAATCACGAAAATATTAAATAAATATAAAACATTTCATAAACTTCGTTCTTTTATGCAAAAAACTTTTGACATAGGTTATAATCAACGCCAAAAAGTTAATTTAAATAAATTTACTGATGAAGAAGTATTATGTTTAGCTCAAAATTATAAAAATGGAATTCCAGTATCTACACCCGTATTTGACGGGGCACAAGAAAAAGAAATCAAAGATCTTTTAAAATTATCTGGTTTTCATAGTTCCGGCCAAATAGATTTATTTGATGGTAGAACAGGAGAAAAATTTGAAAGACCTGTCACTGTAGGTTATATGTATATATTAAAATTAAATCATTTAGTTGATGATAAAATGCATGCTCGTTCTACAGGATCTTATAGTTTAGTTACGCAACAACCATTAGGAGGAAAAGCGCAATTTGGTGGGCAAAGATTCGGAGAAATGGAAGTTTGGGCGTTAGAAGCATACGGAGCGTCATATACATTACAAGAAATGTTAACTGTAAAATCAGATGATGTAAGCGGTAGAACAAAAATGTATAAAAATATTGTTGATGGAAATCATAAAATGGAACCTGGAATGCCAGAATCATTTAATGTTCTTCTAAAAGAAATTCGTTCTCTAGGTATTAATATAGAATTAGAAAAATAAAAAACATAAAATAATCAATTTTAAATAAATAATATTTTTATTTTAAAAATATTAAAAAATACAGGAATAAATTGTTGAAAGAATTATTTAAATTTATTAAATCAAAAAATATTTTAGAAGATTTTAATGCAATAAAAATCTCTTTATCTTCACCAGAAATAATGAGATCTTGGTCTTATGGCGAAGTAAAAAAACCAGAAACTATAAATTATAGAACATTTAAACCTGAAAGAGATGGATTATTTTGTGCAAAAATATTTGGTCCAATAAAAGACTATGAATGTTTATGTGGAAAATATAAAAGATTAAAACATAGAGGAGTAATATGTGAAAAATGTGGAGTTGAAGTAACAAAAAGTAAAGTAAGACGCTCAAGAATGGGTCATATTGAACTTGCTTCTCCTATAGCACATATATGGTTTTTAAAATCATTACCATCTAGAATTGGTTTACTCTTAGATATGCCTTTAAGAGATATTGAAAGAGTCTTATATTTTGAATCATACGTAATTATTGATCAAGGAATGACAAAACTAAAAAATAAATCAATTTTAACTGAAGAACAAAATATTGAAGCCATAGAAAAATACGGAGATGAATTTATCGCTCAAATGGGAGCTGAAGCAATACAAAATCTTCTAAAAAAAATAAACTTAAAAAAAGAATGTAAAAAAATCCGAAAAGAACTAAAAAAAACAAACTCTGAAACAAAGAAAAAAAAAATCACAAAAAGAATTAAATTAATAGAATCCTTTATACAATCAAATAATAAACCTGAATGGATGATTTTAACTGTTTTACCAATATTACCTCCAGATTTAAGACCACTAGTCCCTTTAGATGGAGGAAGATTTGCAACCTCTGATCTTAATGATTTATATAGAAGAGTAATTAATAGAAATAATCGTTTAAAAAGATTATTGGAACTATCTGCTCCAGATATTATCATTAGAAATGAAAAAAGAATGTTGCAAGAATCAGTAGACGCTCTTTTAGATAATGGCAGAAGAGGAAGAGCAATTATTGGATCAAATAAAAGACCTTTAAAATCATTAGCAGATATGATTAAAGGAAAACAAGGAAGATTCCGTCAAAATTTATTAGGAAAAAGAGTAGATTATTCTGGAAGATCTGTAATAACAGTCGGACCTTATCTAAAATTAAATCAATGTGGATTACCTAAAAAAATGGCTTTAGAACTTTTTAAACCATTTATATATGGAAAACTAGAAGAAAAAAACCTAGCAAATACAATCAAATCTGCAAAAAAAATGGTAGAAAAAGAAGAACCTATTGTCTGGGATATTTTAGATGAAGTAATCAAAAAACATCCTATTTTATTAAATAGAGCACCTACTCTACATAGATTAGGAATACAAGCTTTTGAACCTATACTAATTGAAGGAAAAGCAATTCAATTACACCCTTTAGTATGTGCAGCATATAACGCTGACTTTGATGGCGATCAAATGGCTGTTCATATACCTCTAACACTAGAATCTCAAGTTGAAGCAAGAAATTTAATGATGTCAACAAATAACATACTTTCTCCAGCAAATGGTGAACCCATTGTTGTTCCATCTCAAGATGTTGTGCTTGGTTTATATTATATGACTCGAGAAAAAAAAAATGGAAAAGGAGAAAACATGCTTCTTTCAGGACCTAAAGAAGCAGAAAAAATTTATCAATTAGGATTAGCAGAACTACATTCTATTGTAAAAATTAGAATTACAGAATATGAAAAAAAAGAAAAAAAAATTCAAAAAAAATATCAAAAAATTATTAAAACAACTATAGGACGAGCTATTTTATGGAATATCGTCCCGAAAGGACTTCCTTTTTCTATGATCAACAAAACTTTAAAAAAAAATTCTATTTCTTACATGATTAATACATGTCATAGAATCTTAGGAATTAAAAAAACAGTATTGTTTGCAGATCAAATTATGTATACAGGATTTTCATATGCTGCACGTTCGGGATCTTCTGTAGGGATTGATGATATGGAAATACCTTTTCAAAAAACACAAATTATCAATGATGCAAAAATAGAAGTATTGGATATTCAAGAACAATTTCAATCAGGACTAGTTACAAAAGGAGAAAAATATAATAAAGTCATAGATATTTGGTCAGCAGCAAATGAAAAAATTTCAAAATCTATGATGAAAAATTTATCAACTGTAAAAACTAAAAATACAAAAGGAGAAAGAAAAAAACAAACTTCTTTTAACAGCATTTTTATTATGGCAGATTCAGGAGCTAGAGGTTCAGCTGCTCAAATACGTCAACTTGCAGGAATGCGAGGTTTAATGGCTAAACCAGATGGATCGATTATAGAAACACCAATTACAGCAAATTTTAGAGAAGGATTAAATGTTTTACAATACTTTATTTCAACCCATGGAGCACGAAAAGGATTAGCTGATACAGCATTAAAAACAGCTAATTCCGGATATTTAACACGAAGATTAGTAGATGTAGCACAAGATTTAGTAGTCACAGAAAAAGATTGTAAAACAAAAAAAGGAATTACTATGACTTCTGTCATAGAAGGTGGAAACATTAAAGAACCATTAATAGAAAGAATTCTTGGTAGAGTCGTTTTAAAAGATATTTTAAAATTAAATTCTAAAAAAATTTTAATTAAAAAAAATACATTATTAAATGAAAAATACTGCAATATTTTAGAAAAAAATTCCATCGAAAAAGTTAAAGTAAGATCAGTTGTACATTGCGAAACAAATTTTGGTGTATGTGCATACTGTTATGGAAGAGATTTAGCAAGAGGGGAATTAGTAAAAAAAGGAGAAGCGATTGGAGTCATTGCAGCGCAATCTATAGGAGAACCAGGAACGCAATTAACTATGAGAACGTTTCATATTGGTGGTGCCGCTTCAAGAACAGCAACAGAATCTAATATTAGAGCAAAAAATGATGGAAATATAAGATTAAATAATTCAAAATTCGTTATTAACTCCTCGGATAAAATAGTTATTACTTCTAGAAATGTTGAACTAAAAATCATTGATTCAATAGGAAGAACTCAAGAAAATTACAAAATTCCTTACGGAGCAATTCTAGAAAAAAAAAATCATGAAAAAGTTTTTTCTGGAGAAATAATAGCTACATGGGATCCTCATACTATTCCTGTAATAACAGAAGTTAACGGATACATAAAATTTATAGATATGTTAGAAGGGCAAAGCATCATAAAAAAAACTGATGAAATGACTGGAATATCATCAATTATTATTTTAGATCTTTCAAATCGAACAGCATTAGGAAAAGATCTCAGACCTGCTTTAAAAATAATAAAATCAGATAAAAAAGATGTTTTCATACCAGGAACGCAAATGCCAGCGCAATATTTTTTGCCTGGAAAAACAATTGTTCATGTTCAAGATGGAGAAAAAATAAGTTCTGGAGATATATTAGCAAAAGTACCTCAAGAATCTGTTAGTACAAAAGATATTACTGGTGGACTTCCTAGAGTAGCAGATTTATTCGAAGCAAGAAAACCAAAAGAACCAGCAATTTTAGCTGAAAAAAGCGGAATTATATCTTTTGGAAAAGAAACAAAAGGAAAAAGAAGATTAATAATTACTCCAATAAATGAAAAATTTTCATATGAAGAAATGATTCCAAAATGGAGGCAATTGAATGTATTTGAAGGAGAAAGAATAGAAAAAGGAGATGTGATATCCGACGGTCCAGAATCACCTCATGATATTTTAAGATTAAGAGGTATTCAAGCTGTTACAAGATATATTATTAATGAAGTACAAGAAGTATATCGATTACAAGGAGTGAAAATTAATGATAAACACATTGAAGTTATTATTCGACAAATGTTAAGAAAAGCAACTATTACAAATTATGGAGAATCTAAATTTTTAAACGGAGAACAAGTAGAATATTCTCGCATCAGAATATCTAATATCAAATTAAAAAAAAATAATAAAAAAAAAATATGTTACGAAAGAGATTTATTAGGAATTACAAAAGCTTCTCTTGCTACAGAATCTTTTATTTCTGCAGCGTCTTTTCAAGAAACAACAAGAGTCTTAACAGAATCTGCAGTTGCAGGAAAAATAGATGAACTAAGAGGATTAAAAGAAAACGTTATTGTTGGAAGATTAATCCCTGCAGGAACAGGTTATTCATATCATCAAGATAGATTATTGAAAAAAAATATCAAAAAAAATAAATTTAATAAAAATAAAAAAAATAAATCATCTTCAAAAAAACAAACGAGTTTAGAAAAAGCTTCTGCAAATTTATCAGAACTATTAAATTCAAATAATTTATAAAAATTTTTAAAAAATATATTCTAAAAAAATATTAAAATTTAATATTAAATAAAAAATTTAAAAAAATTTTAAAAAAAAATCATATTGTTCTAAAAAAATAATATTCAAGAAGGATGAAAATAATGAATAAATCACAATTAATAGACATTGTTTCAAAAAAATCTTTTATTTCTAAAATAAAAGCAAAAGATATATTAGACTTAATATTATCTGAAATTACAAAATCTCTAAAAAAAGAAGAAAACGTACAATTAGTTGGATTTGGAACATTCAAAATTAACAAACGATCAGCACGTACAGGTAGAAATCCAAAAACAGGACAAGAAATACAAATATTAGCAACCAAAGTTCCTTCTTTTATTTCTGGAAAAACTCTAAAAGAAGCAGTTAAATAAAAATTTTTATACTAGTAGGGAAAACACATTAATCCCTACTGACTCAAGTAATCATGAACAAAATTTATTATATACCAAATCCTTATAATTTAATATAAAATATTTTTATATAAATTAATCTAAAATCTTTTAAATAGTTATTATCAATAAATAAAAAATATGAAAATAAAAAATGCATTAATCAGCGTATTTGATAAATCAAAAATACTGAAATTAGCTAAAATTTTAACACAAAATAAAATAAAAATTTTATCAACCAAAGGAACAAGAAAACTTTTAAAAAAAAACAAGATACCTTGTTCAAAAATATCCGATTATACAAAATGTAAAGAAATGTTTCATGGAAAAATAAAAACTTTACATCCAAAAATATATTCAGGAATACTAAGTCACCCAATATTAGACTCTCGAATAATAAAAAAAAAAAAAATTCTTTCTATTAATTTAGTAATAGTAAATTTTTATCCGTTTCAAAAAAAAAAATATACAAAATATATAGATATAGGAGGACCCTCTCTAATTAGAGCAGCAGCAAAAAATTATAAAAATGTCATTGTTATTACAGATATTCAAGACTATAAATATATTATAGAAAAAATTTTAAAGAAAAAAAAAATTTCTAAAAAATCCAAACTAAAATTAGCTATGAAAGCATTTAAATATTCTGCAAAATATGAAAAAAAAATATATCACACTTTTAAAAAAAAATATGATTTAATAAATAAAAAAAAAATATTTCCGAAAAAAATTAAAATTATTTTAAAAAAAAAAAAAAATTTAATTTACGGAGAAAATCCTCATCAAAAATCAGCGCTATATATAGACAATAATTTTAAAAAAACAGATCAAATATTTAAAAAAATTCAAGGAAAAAAACTTTCATATAATAACATTATAGATGCAAATATTGCATTAGAATGTGTGACACAATTTAATAAACCTTCATGTGTAATAATTAAACATGGTACTCCATGTGGTGCTTCCACAAAAAAAAATCTTTTACAAGCATATAATCATGCTTATTTATGCGATCCTGAATCTGCTTTTGGCGGAATAATTGCATTTAATAAAAAATTAAAATCAAAAATAGTACAAAAAATTATACAAAATCAATTTGTAGAAATAATTATTGCACCAAAAATTTCTATTAATTCACAAAAATTTCTACAAAAAAAAAAAAATATTAAAATATTAATTACAAATAATAAAAAAATAAATTTCTATAAACAATTCGATATTAAAACCATCAATAATCAATTTTTAATACAAGAAAAAGACTATGATAATTTTAAATTCAATAAAGAAAATATAGTAAGTCAAAAAAAACCAACTAAATTAGAAATTAAAGATGCGATTTTTGGATGGAAAATAGCGAAATTTGTAAAATCTAATGGTATAGTTTATGTATATAAAAAATCTACTATTGCAATTGGTACAGGACAAACTAGTAGAATTTTCTCTATAAAAAATGCAAATATAAAAATGCATGAAAATAATATACATAAAAAAAATATTACAATGGCTTCAGACGCATTTTTTCCATTTACAGACAATATTCAAGAAGCAAAAAAAAACAACATATCATGTATTATTCAACCAGGAGGATCTATCAAAGATAAAGAAATAATTAATGCAGTAAACCATGAAAATATATCCATGATCTTTACTCATATTCGACATTTTAAACATTAAAAATTTTTTTATAAAAATATTTAATAAAATTCAAAAAAATTTAACGAAAAAATTATTCTTGATAAATATGTCATATTTAAAAAAATATATTGATATCAAAAATATATATTATAAAAATTTTAGCAAAGATTACTTTGCTAAAATTTATTAATTAATATTTTTGTAACAAACGAACTTTTTTTGTTGCATTAACTAAATTTTTTAAAGATTCTTTTACTTCTTTCCAAGATCGAGTTTTTAATCCACAATCTGGATTTATCCATAATCTTTTTGATGAAATTAATTTTATAGATTTTTTAATTAGTTGAATAAAATTTTCTTGAGTTGGTATATTTGGAGAATGAATATCATAAAATCCTGGACCAATACTATTAGGATATTGAAAATTTTTAAAAAATCTCAGTATTTCCATTTTAGATCTTGCATTTTCAATCGTGATCACATCTGCATCTAAATTTACTATTGCATCCATAATATCATTAAATTCACAATAACACATATGAGTATGTATTTGAGTAGTATCTTTAACTGAAGAAACACTCAATTTAAATGCATTCACTGCCCAATTTAAATATTTTTCTTTTTCAAAATTTCTTAATGGCAAGCCTTCTCTAAGAGCAGGTTCATCTACTTGTATAATGTTAATATCATTTTTTTCTAACTCAAATATTTCTTCTCGTAATGCTAATGCAATTTGTTTAGCTATTAATTTACGAGAAATATCCTCTCTAGGAAATGACCATAACAATATTGTAACTGGTCCAGTTAACATTCCTTTGACTGGTTTTTTAGTTAAAGATTGTGCATATTTAATCCAAGACACAGTAATTGACTTGATATAAGAAATATCATGCGATATTATTGGAGGCTTCACACATCTAGATCCATAACTCTGTACCCAACCATAATCTGTAAATACAAAACCATCTAAATTTTCAGCAAAATATTCAACCATATCATTACGTTCAGGTTCACCATGGACTAAAACATCAAGATCTAAACTCTCTTGAATTTTAATATTTTCTTTAATAATTTTAAAAATTTTTTCTTCGTATAATTTTTTATGCAAAATTTTCTTTTTAAATTTTGCTCTTAACAATCTCAATTCTTCTGTTTGAGGAAAAGACCCAATAGTAGTAGTCGGTAAAATTGGTAAATGAAATTTCTTTTGTTGTTTTTCATATCGTATATCATAATGACTTTTTCTTTGATAATCTTTGTTTGAAATATTAGATAATTTATTACGAATATCTTTATTTTTAATTTTATTGAAATAAATTCTTGAACGCAAAGGTAAAATCCAAGATTCTAATAAACTCTTATCATTTGTATTTAAAGAATCACTTAATAAAAATAATTCATAACATTTTTGCACAGCAAAAGAAAGGTAATTTTTTACTATAGGATTTAAATTTTCTTCTTGATCTAAATCAAGAGGCACATGCAATAAAGAACAAGATGTACCAATCCAAATTTTCTTACGATATTTTTTAAAATTATTAATCAAATTAAAATATTTAACAAGATCACTTTTCCAAATATTTCTTCCATTAATAACTCCCAATGATAAAACTATTTTTGAAGATAATTTTTGATGAATTTTTTCTAAATTATAATTTCCATAAATTAAATCTATATGTAAACCATCAATTGGGATCGAATCAATAATATCAAAATTATGCTCAATACTTCCAAAATAAGTAGTTAATAATATTTTTAAATTACTTTTTAAAAATTGATAACTATATAAAAATTTTTTTTTTAATTGATCAGATAAATCTAATGCTAAAATCGGTTCATCTATCTGTATCCAACTAATTTTTTTTTTTGAAATAGATTGTAAGATTTTTTTATAAATAGGTAAAATTTTTGGAAGTAAATCAAAACGATCAAATTTTTCGTTATTAGATTTTCCTAAAAAAAGATAAGACATAGGACCTAAAATGATAGGTTTAATATCTCGATTATAAATTTTTGCTTCGTCTATCTCATCTAATATTTGTTTCCATATGAAATGAAATGAACTATTCTCACTAAATTCAGGAACAATATAATGATAATTTGTATTAAACCATTTTGTCATTTCAGAAGGAAAAGTAGGTTTTCGATCAACAGAAACTCCTCTAGCAATATGAAATAATGTATCTAAATCTATTTTTTTATTATTTAAAAATCTCTCTGGAATATTTCCTAACATCATACTTGTAGTTAATACATGGTCATACCATGAAAAATCTCCGACTGACAAAAATTGTAAACCCATTTTTTTTTGAATCATCCAATTTTTTTTTCTTATATTGAATCCAATCTTTTTTAATTCAGATTTTGAAATTTTTTTCTTCCAATAATCTTCTTGAGCAAATTTTAACTCTCTTTTAAAACCTATTCTAGGAAAACCTAATATATGATTTACTATTTTCATGAAATTGTCTCTTCTTAAAAATTTTTTTAATATTTAATATAAAAAATTTATTACAAATAAAAAATAAATATTTTATATAAAAAATAGAATTTTTTTTAAGTTATTTATTATTTTCTATTGTTAAACGCAATTTTTTCATCGCATTCTTCTCTAATTGACGCACTCTTTCAGCAGAAATTCCATAAATCTTTGCTATATTTTGTAAAGTATTTTTTTTTTTACTTTTATCTAACCAACGTGAATAAATAATATCTCTACTACGCTTATCCAAACATGAAAGTGCTAAATTTAACTTATTTTTAGCATGCTTCTTCCAATTATCTTTTTCTATTCCATAAGTAAAATCAGATAATTTATCTTTTAAAAAAGGAATTGAAGATATATTTTTTGGATACTCTTTAGTATCATCATCCTCAGAGTAGTTATGAAAGAAAACATCTTTAGCAGACATACGTGATTCCATTTCAATAACATCTTTATTTTTAACTCCTAATTTTTGAGCTACATAAGTGATTTCTCTTTTGTTAAACCATCCCATTTTTTTTTTTGTTTTTCGTAAATTAAAAAAAAGTTTTCTTTGAGATTTAGTTGTAGCTACTTTGACAATTCTCCAATTTCTCAGAACATATTCATGAATTTCAGATTTAATCCAATGAATGGCAAAAGAAATTAACCGTACTCCTAAATAAGGATTAAATTTTTTTACAGATTTCATTAAGCCAATATTTCCTTCCTGGATTAGATCAGCTTGAGGTAACCCATATCCAGAATAATTTTTAGCAATATGTATTACAAAACGCAAATGTGATAAGATCAAAATCTTAGCAGATTCAAGATCACCATTTTTAAATAATTTTTTAGCTAGTTTTTTTTCATCACGAGCAGATAAAATAGGAAAACTATTGGAAGTCCTCATACAAGTGTTTAAAACATTTAAAAATTTTATTGATGAAAATTTCATTTTATCAATCATTGTTATTCCTACATTAACCCATGAATTTTAAAAAATTTTTATATAAAAAATCAGTTAAAAAATTTTATAAAATAATGATAGTAAAATATATAAAAAAATTTAATTATAGATAATTACATAAATAATTTTATAAAAAAAAAATTATTTATATATTTATAATTATTTATTAATATAGCATAATTTATCATAGTTAAAATTTGAATATTGAATGAACAAAATCCTTACTATCAAAAAAATGAATATCATGAATATATTCTCCTGAAGTAACATATCTAATAGGAATAGAAAATTTATCAGATATAGATAAAACAATTCCTCCTCTTGCTGTTCCATCAAGTTTTGTTAAAACTAATCCAGTAATTCCTAAAAATTTATTAAATTCTTTTACTTGAATTAAAGCATTTTGTCCAGTACAAGAATCAATAGTTAAAAGAATTTCTGTAGGACCAACTCCATTAATTTTTTTGATAACTTGTATAATTTTTTTTATTTCATTCATTAAATTAACTTTTGTTTGTAATCTACCTGCTGTATCAATAATTAATACATCAAATTTTTTAGAAATAGATTTTTGAACAGCATCATATACAACAGAAGCTGGATCAGATCCAATTTTTTTAAAAATAACAGGTATATTATTATTTTCACATAAATTTTTTACTTGCTCAATTGCAGCTACTCTAAAAGTATCTGCTGCTGCAACAAGAACTTTTTTATTTAAATTTTTATATAATTTGGATAGCTTAACAGCAGTTGTTGTTTTTCCTGATCCATTTACTCCCACTAAGATAATAATCGTAGGTTTAATTTTAGAATCTAAAAAAAGTAATTTAGGATTTTTTTGCAGAATATTTATAATCTCTTTTTTTATAAATTTAAACACTAATTTTGTATTCTTTAATTCTTCTGCACTTAAATTATTTTTTATATTATTAAAAATTTTTTGTATAGTTTCTATATTAACATCTACAGAAATTAATTTTTCTTCTAATTTTTTAAAAAAAGATGAATCAATTTTTTTAGAAAAAAAAATATTTTTAAAAACAGAATGTAAACTTTCTTTTGTCTTTAGAAATTTTTTTTGTAAAAAATTTATAAATCGATTACCTGAAAGAGAACTTTCTTCTTTTTTTTTTAAATATTTAAGACAATGATTATTGACAGAATTTTTTTCTTCAGAAGGAGGTTTTTTTTTTTTAAAAAAATTTATTTTATTTATAAATGAAAAAAAAGAATTTTTATTATCTTTAGACATAAAGAAATAACCTTTTAAAAATTTTTATATAATATTATTATAAGTAATAAAATCTTTCCATAAAACATGAATTATAAAAAAATGAATAAAAAAAAAAAATTTAAAAAAAATACTTTAAAAATTATTGGTGGAAAACTTAAAAGACAGAAAATAAATATTATTCATTCTAAAAATCTTAGACCTACAAAAAATTTTATTCGAGAAACTTTATTTAATTGGTTAAACAAATATATTCAAAATTCAATATGTTTAGATTGTTTCGCAGGAAGCGGAATATTAGGAATAGAATCTATATCAAGATATGCAAAATTAGTAACATCACTTGAAATTAATAAAAAAATTTTTTTTAAAATGTATAAGAATTTAAAAAAATTAAATATCCATGAAATCAACATAATTAATATAAATGCTTTACAATGGTTAAAAAAAAAAGAAAACACTTATGATATAATTTTTCTAGATCCTCCTTATAATTGTCTTCAATTATTACAAAAAACTATATTTTTATTAGAAAAAAATAAATATACTAAAAAAAATACAATTATTTACATTGAAAAAAAAATTTCTAAACAAAAAATTGAAATTCCTAAAACTTGGATTTTAAAAAAAAGTAAAAAACAAAAAAAAATAGAATATAAAATCTATTTAAAAAAATAATTAATCTTTAACAATCAAAATATAAAAAAATTTAATCTTTATGACATTAAAATTTAATCATAAAAAATTAAATTAAAAATTCGGATTTTACTTATGAAAAATAACATTAAATTAATTAAACGTATACAATCTATTATACCCTCTCATATTAAACCTAAATTCACAAACGAAAAAGATTTATTAACATGGAATCAAAAAAAAGGTTTTCTATCTTCAAGATCTATTTTAATAAGAAATAAAGCGATTAAAATACAAAAAACTTTAGAAAAATCTGGAATTAAAGAATTATATCTAAATTGTTCTTTTGAAAATTATAAAGTTTTTCATTCTGGACAAGAGAAAGTATTAAGTTCTGCTAAAAAATATGTAAAAAATTTTAATAATGAATTATCAAATTTTATTTTTTCAGGAAAACCAGGAACAGGAAAAAACCACTTAGCTGCAGCAATAGGAAATTATTTAATTTTACACGGGAAAAAAATATTAATCATTACAATTGCAGATCTTATGTCAAAAATAAAAAAAACATTCCAGAAAAATAACAATTTTACTGAAGAACATTTTATTAATAAAACAAGTAAAGTAGATCTATTAATTATTGATGAAATTGGAATTCAAAAAGAATCTAATTATGAAAAAATTATCATTCATCAAATTATAGATAGACGTTCAGCTTCTAAAAAATCAACTGGAATTTTATCAAATTTAAATTATAACAGTTTATATAAATTATTAGGAGAAAGAATTTTAGATCGCATGAAATTAGGAAAAAGCTTATGGTTAAATTTTAATTGGAATAGTTATCGAGCAAATGTGTCTGCTAAAAAATTACAAGTATAATTTTTTTTTAAAAAAATTATTTTATTCGAGAAATATACTTACATGTTCTTGTATCCACTTTTATATAATCATTGACTTTAATAAAATAAGGAACTTTAATTGAAACACCAGTTTTTAAAATAGCTGTTTTTAAACTATTATTAATAGAATTCTTTTTAAGTACAGGTGTAGTTTGAACAACTTTTAAACTAATAAAATTACTCACAATTACTGAAATAACCTTCTTATTCCAAATTGTTAAACGACATTTACATTGCGGAACTAACCAAAAACGTTTTGTATTAATAATTTTTTTTAATACAGCAATCTCTTCAAAAGTTTTTTGATCTAAAAAATACCAAAAAAAATTATCATTATACAAATATAATGCATTAATTTCTGTAATATTTGCTTTTTTTAAACGTTCAGTAGATTTAAATGTTAATTCTACCGTTTTCCCAGATAAAAAACTTTTAAATTTCACACGAGTAAAAGCTTGACCTTTCCCAGGTTTTACAAAAAAACTACTTTTAATAATACATGGTTCTTTTAAAATAATAACTTTCAATCCAGGTTTTAATGAATGTATCGAATAATCATTTGCCATATTTTTGTAATAAATTAATTAATGTAAAAGTTTTATCTAAAAAAATATTTTCCCTTAATATAAAAAAATTAAGGGAAAAAATAAATTAAAATATTTTAAATGTGTTTAATTTATATATTTTAAAAAATTAATTACATCATTCCACCCATTCCACCCATTCCACCAGAAGCTGGAGAAGGCATTTCAGAAGATTTATCTTCTTTAGGAGAATCTGTAACCATACATTCAGTTGTAATCATTAATCCTGCAACAGAAGCAGCATATTGAAGTGCAGATCTAGTCACTTTTGTCGGATCTAAAATTCCAAAAGTAATCATATCACCATATTCATCAGTTGCAGCATTATATCCATAATTTCCTTTTCCATCTTTAACGTTGTTTGTTACAACAGATGGTTCTTCACCAGAATTTTCCACTATTTGACGTAAAGGAGCTTCCATAGACCTTAAAGCAACACGTATTCCAACATTTTGATCTTCATTTTGACCAAGAATATTTGAAATTTTAGCTGCTACACGAACTAAAGCTACTCCACCTCCAGCAACCACTCCTTCCTCTACAGCAGCACGAGTTGCATGTAAAGCATCTTCTACACGTGCTTTTTTTTCTTTCATTTCTACTTCTGTAGCCGCTCCAACTTTTAATACTGCAACACCACCAGAAAGCTTTGCTAATCTTTCATTTAACTTTTCTTTATCATAATCAGAAGTTGATTCATGAATTTGTTGGCGAATTTGAGAAATACGTCTTTGTATATCTGCTTTTTTTCCTAAACCACTAATTATTGTTGTTGAATCTTTAGTAATAACTACTCTTTTAGCTTGACCTAAATCTTCTAATGTTGACTTTTCTAATTCCATAGCTAGTTCTTCAGAAATTACAGTTCCTGCAGTTAAAATAGAAATGTCTTGCAACATATCTTTACGACGATCACCAAAACCTGGAGCTTTCACTGCGGCAATTTTTACAATTCCACGCATAGAATTAACTACTAAAGTAGCTAAAGCTTCGCCTTCTAAATCTTCAGAAATAATTAATAAAGGCTTACCAGATTTTGCAATAGCTTCTAAAATAGGTAAAAGTTCACGAACATTGGATATCTTTTTATCAGCTAAAAGTATATAAGGATTTTCTAACTCTACAATCCCAGTTTCAGGTTTATTAATAAAATAAGGAGATAAATATCCTCTGTCAAATTGCATTCCTTTAACAACTTCTAATTCATCTTCTAACCCTGTTCCTTCTTCTACAGTAATTACTCCATCGTTCCCTACTTTATCCATAGCTTCTGCAATTAATGCTCCAACATTTTCATCTGCATTCGCAGAAATTGTTCCAACTTGAGTAATAGCTTTTGAATTAGAACACGGAACAGATAATTTTTTTAATTCTTGTACAGCTTTAATAACAGCTTTGTCAATTCCTCTTTTTAAATCCATTGGATTCATTCCTGCAGCCACTGCTTTCAAACCTTCATTCACGATAGACTGAGCTAATAAAGTTGCAGTAGTTGTACCATCACCTGCTACATCATTTGCTTTAGAAGCTACTTCCTTAACCATTTGAGCACCCATATTTTCAAACTTATCTTCTAATTCAATTTCTCTAGCTACAGAAACTCCATCTTTTGTAATACTTGGTGCGCCAAAAGATTTATCTAAAACAACATTTCTTCCTTTTGGTCCTAAAGTCACTTTTACTGCATCTGCTAATATATTTACTCCGCGAAGCATTTTAGTACGCGCTTCATTTCCAAATTTTACATCTTTAGCTGCCATATTATATTTCCTCAAATAATTTTTTAATAAAAAAAAATATTATTTTTCAATAACTGCTAAAATATCACTTTCTGTTAAAATTAATACTTCTTCATCATCAATTTTTTCTGTTTTTGCTCCATAACCTTCATTAAAAATTACAAGATCATTGACTTTAACATCTAATTTTTTTATTTTTCCGTTATCTAAAACTCTTCCATTTCCCACTGCTACAACTTTACCTCTATTAGATTTATTAGCTGCTGAACCTGTTAAAACAATTCCCCCCGCAGATTTTGATTCAACCTCTTCGCGTTTAATAAGAACACGATCATGTAAAGGGCGTATTTTCATTACCTGAGATCTCCTTGAAAATATTTTGAAATTTTTTTAAATATTTGAATACAATCATTTTAAATAAAATCATCTATTCTATAAATAGATATATGGACTATTAATCTCACTTTCAAGGTTTTAAAATAAAAATAAGAAAAATTTTGAAAATTGTTCAAATAAAAAAATATTGACAAGTTATAATAATTAATGCTTTACTATACATAAAAGCCCGAATAGCTCAGTTGGTAGAGCAGGGGACTGAAAATCCCCGTGTCGGTGGTTCAATTCCGCCTTCGGGCATATTTTTTGATAAAAAATATATAAAAAAAAATATTTTTCAAAAAAAAAAAAAAAAAAAAAAAAAAAAAATTATTTTCCTATACAAAAACGAGAAAAAATTTTATTTAAAATATCATGAGAACAAACTTTTCCAATAATTTTATTTAATGAATTCTGAGAAATTTTTAAATATTCTGCTATGATTTCATAATTTTGATGTTCTTTCCATTCTTTTTTACATAATATTAATTCTTCTTTAGCTTTGTATATTTCTTCTAAGTGTCTTTGTCTTGCTAAAAAATTACTTTCTCCAAAAAAACTATTATTATATTTTTTTAAAATTTTTCTAAAAAATAAATAAAAATTTTTTAATCCCATTTTTTTTTTTACTGATATATAAAAACAATTTATATCTTTAAAAATAAAAGACGTAGGAGAAATATTTTTTAAATCAATTTTATTAAAAAGTAAAATAATATTTATTGAACGAGGAACATTTTTAAAATAATATAAAAACTTTTTTAGTTGAGACTTCTTCTCTTTAGTGCTATCTATTAAAAATAATACAATATCTGAAGACGAAATTTCTTTTTTAGCAAGAGATATTCCAATTTTTTCTACTTTATCTTGAGCTCTCCTTAGACCTGCAGTATCAGTTAAATCTATTAAGAATTTATCAAAATAAATTTTATTATTAATTAAATCTCTCGTTGTTCCTTTAATATTAGTTACAATAGAAGATTTTTTACATGATAAAAGATTAAACAAACTAGATTTTCCAGCATTTGGAAAACCAGCAATAATAACTTTAATTCCTTCTTTAATAATTTTTCTTTTTTCTACTACAAATAATAAATTATCTAAATCATGAATAATGCTCTGAATATTTTGTAAAAATTTTTTTTGAAAATTCACATTGATATCTTCTTCTGAAAAATCTAACTGCGATTCTACCATTACTCGAACATTAATAACTTTTTGAATAATTTTATTAATTTTATCTGAAAAAAAACCACTTAAAGATTTTAAAGCAGCTTTAACTGAAGCTTCAGAACTTGCATTAATTAAATCAGCAACTGCTTCGGCTTGTATTAAATCTATTTTATTATTTAAAAAAGCTCTTTCAGAAAACTCCCCTGGACGCGAAATACGTATACCTGGTATTTTTAAAATTCTTTTTATTAATAAGTTTGCTATAAAATTATTTCCATGACCTTGTAATTCAAGAACATCTTCCCCTGTATAAGAATGAGGAGAAGGAAACCATATTCCAATTCCTTGATCTAATATTTCTTTATGATTAATATCAAAAAATTTTAAATAACTAGCATATCTTGGTTTTAAAATTTTTCCTAAAACCTCTAAAGATACTTTATAAGCTTTATTTCCAGAAATTCTTAGTATATAGACTCCAGCATTTCCTTGAGGAGTCACCTGTGCTATTATTGTATCAAACATAAATTTTTAATCATTTTTAAATAAAAATTTTATTTATTTTAAAAAATATTATTAATTTTTTAAATTATATGAATCATAAACGTATTTTTGTTGAATCATACTAAAGATATTACTAATAATGTAATATAAAACTAATCCAGAAGGAAACCATAAAAAAAATGCTGCAAAAATTCCTGGTAAAAAGAACATAAATTTCTCATGTAAATTTCCTGAACAAATTTCTTTAAAAGTTTTTTGAGATGAAATTTTTTGCATCATAATCATAGTAATTCCCATGATAATCGGAAGTATAAAAAACGGATCATAACTGGAAAGATCATTAATCCAAAAAATAAAAGGTGCATTCTTTAATTCCTTTGCATCAGTTAAAGTATAATAAAATGCTAAAAAAATTGGCATTTGCATAACTAATGACAACAACCCAGAAAAAGGATAGACATCATTTTTTTTATATACTTCTAAAATTTTTTTACTCATTTTTATCTGATCATTTGTATATTTTTCCTTTAAATGATCTATTTTAGGCTGTAAATTTTTCAAACGAACTATAGATAAATATTGAGATTTTGTTATAGGATACATACATAAACGTATTAATATTGTCATCAAGATTATAGAAAAACCCCAATTTCCAACAATTCTATTAATAAATTTTAATATCTCAAAAAATGGTTCAGATAAAAACCACCAAAAACCGGAATTTGTAGTAGGATCTAAATCTTTATTAAACGCGTGTATTTCTCTTGGAATATTATTCCATGACTTAAAAAAAATAAAAGAACTTGTTGAAGATTCTTTACATAAAAATTGTAAATTACAATATTTTTGTACAAAAAAATTTAAAGAAAAATGTGGAAGAAAAAAAATTTTTTTTTCAGTTATTTTTTTCGTAAAACTACTAAATATAGTAGCCTCAAAATTTTGAATTGAAATATAAAATATATTTTTTTTTAATAATTGTATTTTGTTTATAATATTTAAGCTTTGTGTTCCACTATCATGTAAAAAAAATTTTATTTTTTTAATTAAATTCAATATATTAAAATTTTTATATAAAATTTTTTTTAAAAAGAAAGAGAAAAAACCGCTAAAAACATTTTTTAAACTATTTTTTTTTTCTAATCTCTCAACATAACTCGTGAAAAAAACATCATGTTTTTGTTTTGTTAATAAACAATCTTTTTTATTTTCCTTGAAATACTTTAAAATTCCACATTGTAAAAAAATAAAATTTTTATTTCTCTTTTGAAATAAATATTTTTTTTCTTTAATAAAATTTTTTAAAAAAAAAAAACTTTTTTCACTATTAATATGTTTTTTAAATAAAAAATTGTGTAAATTATGTCCATATTTTAAAAAAATTTTCAAACATCTAAAATTTTGTAAACCTTGTATTTTATTTTTATATAAATGCAATAATTTATTACTTTGTATACTATTCTTAATTATTAAATTAGAAAAATTTTTTTCTGAAAAAAAAAATTTTTTGAAAACTAAATCTATTTTCTGAAATTTTTTTTGACTATGTTTTTTATCTTTAAAAATCTTTTCAATTGAATTTTTATGAAAATAATTTTTAATATTTTCAGAACAATTTTTTGCCCATAAATTCCATAAAAAAAAAGAAATCATTAAAAAAGAAAAAATAAAAAAATTACGTCTATAAGTCATGTGTTTTCTCTTTGATTTTGTAAATTTTTTGTTAATAAATAATAATGTAATAATATTTTTTCAATAAAAATAACTATACTAATGTGTTTGAAATTAAAAATTTTATTTAAATTAATCTAAAATATATAAAAATAAATTTTTTGATATAAAATAAACTATTTTCTTTTTTTTAAAAAATACTTAAACCACAGAAACTCTAATTTTTTTAAAAAAATTTTATTAGTTTGAGAAAACTGTTTTTTAATACAAACAACAAAATCCATTCGAAAAAATTTTTCCTTATTCATCCTAAAAAATTCTCTAATAATTCTTTTTAAATAATTTCTTTTATAAGATTTCTTGATATTTTTTTTTGAAATAGAAATACCCAATCTTGAATATTTACGATCATTCTTATGACCAAAAATCAATATTTCTTGAAAACGAACTACATAAGAATTACGAAAAACATTTTTATACTGATTTTTATTTAATAATCTAAATTTTTTTTTAAAAGAAAATTGTTTCACAATAAACTTATTTTTTAATTATTTTACCTAGAAGAAATTGTTAAAAAAGATCGAGATTTCGCTCTTCTACGAGACAAAATATGACGACCATTCTTAGTAGACATTCTTGCTCTAAAACCATGAACACGATTTCTCTTCAAAATTGACGGTTGAAAAGTTCTTTTCATAATATATATCCAAAAATAAATAAATTTTTATTAAAAAATATTTACTAAATTTTTATTTTAAACAAAACTATTTTTTCAAAGTTTCATTAAAAAAACTAGAAAAAACCAAAAAACAATTTTAATTTTATTAAATATAATAACATTATATAATATTCTTTATTAAAATTTCTAAAAATATAAAAAATTTTTAATGTAATATTTTTTTAAAAGTCATACAATTCACATTTATTATTGTGGAGAAATAAAATGTTTCTTTTAAAATGGAAAAAAATCATAAATTATTTTAAAAAAAAACTTTCAATTAGTGAATTTACTATTTGGATTCAACCTCTCAAACCAAAAATAAAAAAAAAAAAATTTTTTTTATATGTTCCTAATAATTTTTTTTTACATTGGATTAAAGAAAAATATTTAAACACAATAAAAATATTAATTAATAAATATTTTCATATAAAAAAAATCAATTTAAAATTAATTAAAAATAAAAAAAATTTACAAAAATCTAAAAATCTTTTAACAAAGAAAAAATCTAAAAATATTTTAGAAAAATATAAATTTAAAAATTTTATTATTGGGAAATCGAACCAACTTGCATACAAATTATCTTATAGAATCGCCAATAATCCAGGAAATTTTTATAATCCTTTTTTTTTATATGGTAAAACAGGATTAGGAAAAACTCATTTATCATATGCTATAAAAAATTTTTTAGAAAAAAAAAAACATAAAAAAATAATATATATTCAATCTGAACATTTTGTACAAAAAATGGTGAAATCATTAAAAAATAACTCTATTGAAAAATTTAAAAAATACTATCGTTCAGCAAATGTTTTAATTATAGAAGATATTCAATTTTTTTCTCATAAAAAAAGAACACAAGAAGAATTCTTACATACTATGAATGATCTCATGACAAAAAATAAACAAATTATTATAACTTCTAATTGTTATCCAACTAAAATAAAAGGAATAAATGAAAGATTAAAAGCAAAATTAGATTGCGGATTAAGTATACGTCTCAATACTCCTAAAAAAAATACAAGAATTGATATTTTAGTTAAAAAATCTTATGAAAAAAAAATTTATTTATCAAAAAAAAATATCAATTTTATTGCAGAAAATCTGAAATCTAATTTTCATGAAATTGAAGGTACTTTAAATAAAATTCAAGCATATTTTTTATTTCATAAATATAAAAATATTACTACAAAAACTATTAAAAAAATACTTAAAGATTTTTTAAAAACAAAAAAAAAAAAAATTACTATTGAAAAAATACAAAAAATAGTTGCAAAACATTATAATATCAAATTATCCGAACTTTTATCTATCAAAAGAAATAAATCTATTATCATCCCAAGACAAATAGCTATCAGTTTATCTAAAAAATTAACTACACATAGTTTACAAGAAATTGGGAATTTTTTTAATAAAAAAACACATACAACCATTTTATATACATGTAAAAAAATAAATAAATTATATAAAAACAATAAAACAATTAAAAAAAACTACAATTATTTATTAAAAAAAATATATTTATAAAAATTATGAAATTTATTATTGAAAAAAAAAATTTTCTTATTCCATTACAAAAAATTAGTTCGTTATTAATCAGAAATAATCCTAATGAAATTTTAGGAAATATTTTAATTGAAATAGATCAAAAAAATATTTTTCTTACAAGTACTAACACAGAAATTGAACTAATGTATAAAATTTCCAATAATTATAGCTGTATTCCAGGAAAAATAACTGTTTCGGGAAGAAAAATATTAGAAATATTTAGAATAATTTCTGAAAAATCATTAATTTATGTTAAATTAATTAAAAAAAAATTATATCTTTCTTCTCAAAAAAGCAAATTTTGTTTACTAACTATTTCCGCAAAAAAATTTCCATATTTTAAAAAAAAAAAATATAAAAGAAAATTTTATATAAAACAAAAAACTTTAAAAAATATGTTAGAATATATTTATTTTTCAATGTCTTCACAAGATATTAGACCATATTTAAATGGAATTTTTATTGAATTTAAAAAAAAATATATAAAATCTATTGCAACTAATGGACATAGAATGGCAATATTTAAAAAAAAAAATACTAAAAAATATCCAAAATTTTCCATTATTTTACCTAGAAAATCAGTTATAGAACTCTTGAAAATAATAAATCATGAAAAAATTTTAGTAAAAATTTTATATGATAAAAACTATATTCAATTCCACATTAATAATATTATTTTTACTTCAAAATTAATAAATAATAATTTTCCAAACTTAGATCACATCTTAATTAAAGAAAAAAAATACCAAATTAAAATTAATGTTAAAAAACTAAAAAAATCTTTATCACATGTATCTATTCTTGTGCATGAACAGTCAAAAGGAATTTATTTAAAATTAAAAAAAAATCAATGTAAAATCACTTCACATAATCAAGAAGAAAAATCAGAATATACATTTAATATTGAATATAAATATCCTCAGACACTAAAATTATCTCTCAATATAAATTACTTACTAGATGTTCTAAACGTTTTAAAATGTGATTTTATTACATTTATTCTAGATGAAAAAATTCAATACTTACAAATTGAAGTTCCAAATAAACCAGAATTAAAATATATAATTTTACCTTTATACCTATAATTTAGATAAAAAATTCAACAATTAAAGTTCAAATATAAAAATATATGAATTTTACAAAAAGAGAAAAAATGAAAAACACTTACAATTCATCTAACATAAAAATATTAAAAGGTTTAGAAGCAGTTAAAAGACGTCCAGGAATGTACATAGGAGATACAGATGACGGAACTGGACTTCATCATATGGTATTTGAAGTAGTCGACAATTCAATAGATGAAGCATTAGCTGGACATTGTAATAAAATAATTGTTTCCATTCACACAGATGATTCTATTTCAGTCAAAGATAATGGAAGAGGAATTCCAATAGATATACATCCAGAAGAAGGAATACCTGCTTCAGAAGTTATTATGACTATGTTACATGCAGGAGGTAAATTTGATGATTATTCATATAAAATTTCAGGAGGATTACATGGCGTTGGAATCTCTGTTGTAAATGCATTGTCTGAAAAATTAATATTAACTATATATAGAAATAAAAAAATATATCAACAAACATATTCTAATGGAAAAAAAATAAATGAATTATCCATTATTGGAAAAAGTAAAAATACAGGAACAAAAATACGATTTTGGCCGAATAAAAAAATTTTTAAAAATATAAAAAAATTTAAACATTCTATTATTTCAGAAAGATTAAAAGAATTATCTTTTCTAAATCCAAATATTTCTATTTATCTTTTAAATAACATAAAAAAAAAAAAAAAAAAATATTATCATCACGGAGGCATAAAAGAATTTATTTCATATATTAATAAAAAAAATAAATTTATTCATCCAAAAACATTTTATTTTATTGCAAAGAAAAAAGATATTTTAATAGAAATTGCTATGCAATGGAACAATTCACTAAAAGAAAACATCTTATGTTATACAAATAACATTCCACAAAAAGAAGGGGGAAGTCATTTATCAGGATTTAAATCTTCATTAACAAGAACAATTAACAATTATATAGATAAAGAATTATCACATAGAAGAAATAAAGTAAACATTATTGGTGATGATGTTAGAGAAGGATTAATAGCTATTGTTTCTGTCAAAATTAACGATCCAAAATTTTCATCGCAAACCAAAGAAAAACTAGTATCTTCTGAAGTAAAACCTATTATTGAATCATTAATACATGAAAATTTAATCAATTTTCTGTTAGAAAACCCATCTGATACAAAAATAATTGTCAATAAAATTCTGGAATCAGCAACTACAAGAGAAGCAGCGAGAAAAGCAAGAGAAATTACAAAAAAAAAAAGCGCATTAGAATTATCTGGATTGCCAGGAAAATTAGCAGATTGTCAAGAAAAAAATCCAATCTTATCAGAAATATATTTAGTTGAAGGAGACTCAGCTGGAGGATCCGCAAAACAAGGACGAAATAGAAAAAACCAAGCTATCTTACCATTAAAAGGTAAAATTTTAAATGTAGAAAAATCTACTTTTGAAAAAATGCTTTCTTCGCAAGAAGTAACCTCAATCATTACAGCGTTAGGATGTGGAATTGGAGATAAAAATTATGATTTAAAAAAACTGAGATATCATAGAATTATAATCATGACAGACGCAGATATTGATGGTTCTCATATAAGAACTTTACTATTAACTTTTTTTTATAGATATATGCCTGAAATTATTGAAAAAGGATATATATATATTGCTCAACCCCCTTTATATAAAATAAAATATGGAAGAAAAGAAAAATATACAAAAAATTATTTTTCAATGAAAAAATACCAAATAAAAATTGCATTAAAAAACATTCAAATAACAAATATTAAAAAAAAAAATCAGAAAAGTTATTTTAAAAAATTTCATCAAATGATTTTAAATTATATAAAATTAAAAAAAAAAATAAAAAAAAAATATCCTTATTTATTTAAAAAAATTTTTGATAAACTTATTGAACAAAAAAAAATTAAAAATATTAATAATAAAGAAAAAATAAAAAAATGGACTGAAAATTTAATTTTAAAACTAAATTCTAAAACAAACAATACTCAGTATTCGTTTAAAATAAAAAAGAAGAAAGAGAAAAAAAAATTTTATATATACATATATATAAAAATGTATGGAAATCTACAACGCTATATTTTAAAAAAAAATTTTTTTTACAGTTCTACATATCATACAATCTCAATAATTTATGATAGACTAAAATATTTCATCAATAAAAAATTATATGTAAAAATTCAAGAAAAAAAAAAAAAAATCAAATCTCTAAAAAAAATTTTAGCATGGATTATGAAAAATTCTAAAAAAACTACAATACAACGCTATAAAGGATTAGGAGAAATGAATCCAACACAACTATGGAAAACTACTATGAATCCTGAAACACGCAGAATGTTAAAAGTAAAAATTTCAGATGCAATGTATGCAAACAAACTATTTAGTATTCTTATGGGAGATTCTGTAGAGCCTAGAAAAAAATTTATCCAAAAAAATTCTTTAAAAGCTGAAAATGTAGATTTTTAAAATTTTTTTTATATTTTCTTTCTTTTTACAATCCAAGAATATAAAATGTGTGTATAAATAATTAGCGGCAAAATATAACAAAGAAATATCGCCGCTAAAATAAAAAAGACTTTCCATATAATTGACTTATAAAAAAAATTATTTTTTTCATTTTTTATATAAATTTTTTTTATTTTTTTTCTTTTTTTTTTTTTCATCTAAATATTTAATATTTATAAAATAATCAGATATTAAATTTACAAATTCTTGTTGAACGTCTAAAATTTCCTATGAAATATAAAAATATTCTGAATTTTTACTTTTCATTACTATCTTTAAAGGACTAGAATTAAAAGTTAATAACTGAGAATTCTTAGAATATACGCTAAAATTTCCTGTTTCCTCCTTGAAATTAATATATTTAATATCTCTATAAGGTGATATACTTTTATTCATACTCGTGATATTTAATTAAAAGGATATATAAAAAACCTAAGTATTTTTTTATTTTTCATATTTTCTTTAAATTTTTTTATTACTTCTTTTACCGATCCAACAATATAAAAAAATTTTCTGGTATATCATCAGGCTCTCAAAATAATATATTCTTAAATCTAGTAATAGTATCTTTTACACTGACATATTTTCAAGTAGACCCAGTAAATATTACCGCTACAAAAAAGGTGAAGATAAAAATTTTTGTATTTTTTCCTTGCTTGAAAAACTAATAATTGATCATTTTCAGATCATACATCTATTCCCGGTATTGAAATAATATCTTTGAACTCATCATATTTTTGCAAAACACATTAAATATTTCAAGTAACATTATAATAATTTTTTCCTATCATTTCTAGATTTAAATGATTACTATTGGAATTTAAAAGATTAATTACAGGATAAATCTCTAGAGAAGAAATTTTTCGATTTTAAGTAATAATTGCATCTAAATGAGAAAAAGTTACGATAGGAGCAGGATCAGGATAAAATCATCAGCAGGAAAATAAATATTTGATTAAAGTAATTGAATCATTTTTCGTAGAAGTGTACAATACGTTCCTGTAATAATTCCCATCTCTTCTGATAAAGTTGTTTAATACCTGACTATAAAAAGGATTTTTCCTAATAAAGAAGAAATTTCTATTCCTTCTAAAATATAACAATATATCATCTATATAATAGATAAAACATCTTTTTCCTTCTTCCTGAAATTTTTTAGCTAAAGTTAATCCAATAAATTCTACTCTAAATCTGTTTTCTTGTGGGTTTATTCATTTGAAAATAAACTAAAGTCACTTTATTCAAAACTTTAGAATCTTTCATTTCATTGTAAAAATAATAACCTTTTCTTACGCGTTCTTCGACTCCTGTAAAAACAGAATATCAAGAATGTTTAATAGAAAAAATTTCTTATCAGTTCCATCATATTTACAATTTTTTCAACACCTACTCCTCTAAATAATCCAATTTTACTTCCTTTGAAAAAATGACAAATTAAATCAATAACTTTAATTCCAGTTTCTAAAATAACACGAGAATTAGATTATTCCTGATAAGAAGTAGGAGATCGATATATTTCCTAAAATTCCTTTTCTGAAATATTTTTTTATTAAAAATAGAATCTTTATTTTATCTATTGACTTACATAAAAAATTAATAATCTTTCCTAAAGTACACTTTACAATAGGAACTTTTATAGCATGTTTTAAATTTTTCACTAACATTCCTCTCTTTCATCCATCTGAAGAACTCATAGAAATTATACAAACTAAATTAGAACTTAAATGTTTTTGAACTTTGCAAATTAGAGAATTTTTTTTACCTTTAAAATATGATAAATTTTAAATACATTTCCTTGAAAAAAATTTATATTAATTAAAGATCCAATAATTTGAATAATCTTTCCCAAAGATATCACTTTTCAAACTCAATATATTTTTTAATCCATTAATACAGAAGATGTTTAAGAAAGTATTTCAGTTAATTTCTGAATAATATTATCTTGATGTGTGTATTATAAATATTACTTTCAATTAGAACTATTTTCTATAGAATTTTTCATAGATATTATACGACAAGAATATTCAGCGATTAAATTTTCTAGAACGCTATAATAAATTTTTTTTACAAAAAATCTATTTAAAAGATTTTCATACAATGAATTAGAATTAAATTCATAAATATAATCCTAAAATATTTTTAATAAATTTTATTTTTTACAGACTTGGATTGGAACAATCTCTTCAACTATAGGATGTAGATTTAATTAATCATTATATTTATTATAAAAAAAATTTTATCAATTTTTCTTTTTTTATAATTTTAAAAAATTTTATCTAAGAAATTTTTTACTTCATAAAAAGTAAAATTTTTATAAAAATTTAGATTATATTTTTGAAGATATTTTTCAAATTTTCTATCAAAATAGATTCCTTTTTTTTAAGTATGATGACTTCAAAAGAAAATTTTTTTAAAATAAAAAATTTTTTAAATGCAAAAAAATTTTTTATCAAATTAGTTTTTAAACTACCAAAAAAACCTTTACTAGAAAGAATTAGAATAAAAATTATTTTTTTATTTTTTTATTTTTTCAAAAAAATAAACTGTTCTGAAATAAATAAATGTCTATACTATTTTTGTTTTAATAATTCAATAATTTTCTTTCTAAGATTTAATTGATTTTGAGCATTTTTATCTAAATCTAAAGAAAATTTAGAAAATGCTTCTAATTCTTAATATTGAGATAAAAAAGATTTAATTCAAGTGGAAAGTTTTTTAATGATTGCTTTTTAAGAAGCACTACTACATGAGAAACAGATATTCTTAAATTAACAGAAGTGCGTATATCTGAATCAAAAAGATAAAATTCTAAAAATATTTATCCATCTGTAATAGAAATAATATTGTAGGAATAAAATCAGAAACATCTCCTAACTACGTTTCAATAATCGATAAAAAAATGAAAACTACAATTTTTTTTATATTTTTTTTACTATAATGAGATAAATATTTTAAATTAACTTTAGAAGATCTCTCTCATAAATCTCGCATGTAAATAAAATATATCTCTCCAGGATATGATTTCACGTCCTGGTGGATCGATCTTTTAAATAAAAGAGAAATTTTGTCTATACGATATTTCATTTTTAGATAAATAATTATAAACAATTAAAACATTTTCTCCTTGATTTCTAAAATATTCTCTTATTGAATCATCCAGAATACAAGAGAGAAATACTCTGAAAAGAAACTGAATCAGATGCAGAAGCAGAAACAATAACTGTATTTTCAAAAACATCATGATAATTTAATTTTCGAGAAATATCTAAAATAACTGATATTTTTTATTCAATAGAAAAGTAAATACATTTACACCAAAATTTTTTTTGATCATTAATATTATTAATTAGCAAAAGAAGTTTTTTCCAGTTTTTTTATCACAAATAATCAATTCTCTCTAACCTTTTCCGATTAGAATCATTGAATCAATGGATAAATATCCAAGTTTGAAAGAGGTTCATTAATTTTTTCTCGATTAATAACTATAGGTACGTTATTTTTTATAGAATAATATCAATCATTTATAATTGAACCCCTTTGGCCATCACAATAGGAATGTCTAAAGAATTAACTTTACGCCCTGAAAAATATTACCGAAAGGAATTATTTCTAAAAGAGATCTAGTGCACACCTTTTTGCAATTATTCCTTCTTAGAATATCTTCAAAATCACCTAAAATAATCATTCTCCTACAAGATCTTTTTCTAAGTTGAAAGCAATATGGAATATTTTCTATTAGGGAATAAAAATAATTTCTTTTTACATAAAATTCTTTAAACAATAAATGTTAATAATTCCATCGATGACAGAAATAATTTTACCTTCACTATAATATTCGTGTATTAATTTTGAAATCTAAAATTCTATCTTCAATTATTTTACTAATTTCTATAAAATTGATCTGAATCATGCTTTCTCTTTATATTTTCTAAAAAATTTTTAAATCATATTTAATAAAATAATCAATAACAAATCAATTCACTAAAATAACTATTTTACTAATTAAATTTCTATCTAAAAAACATTTTAAATAATTTTTTTTCAAAAATATTTTTCTAAAAAATGAATTATTTTACTTTTTTAATCATCATAAATTTTATGAGAAAATTTTAAAATCACTTCAATAATGTTTGCATAATTATTTTTTTTTTAAATTTATATTCTTGATAAATTTTTGAAATTAAAAAAATTTTTTCTTTTCAGATAAAATTTTTAATAAATTCTTTTCAGAATAACTTATTTTAAAATCATGTAAAAAAATTTCAAAAAAAATATATGCTTTATGAAAGAATGAAAATACTCAAAACAAATAAATGTCATATTTTTATTGTGAATAATTAAAGATAATAAATTCAAAAATTTTTTCAATTTATTAATTCTTCTTTCTCTTATCGCAATATTAAAAATAGATTTAGAGAAATTTAAGAAGAAGAATTTTTTTAAAAAATATTTAAAAACTTGTAAAATCTAAAATAAATTTTTTAATACTTTGATCAAAATGTTTTTTTTTTGTTTTTGGAATTTTTTTTTTTTTGATTTTTTGTTTTAAAATTTCTTTAAAAATTTTCATATCTAGAAAAACAGAATTTTTTTTAATATCATTTTATTTTTTCATTTTCAGAATAAATAGTTCTGATTTCATTGAATTAAATATTTTTTTTAAAATAACGCTTTTTCTTTTGAGAATTCTTAATAATAAAATCTTTTTTTTAATGCGTTATCTATAATTTATTAGAGATTTTTTTTTTCAGAATGAATTTTTTTAAAAGATTTTTTCTTTTTATTTTTAAATTTTTCTTTCTCTTCTTCTAATAAAAGCATGGAATCACGAACTATTTTTGTCTTTTTAAAATTACTTTTATAAGAGATGCTCAAATAAATTTCATGTAAAAAAAAAACAGAAAAGAAAACGTTCGTTAAAAAAGAGTTATATTAATATTTATAAATTTAAATTCCTTCAAGACTAACTCTATATAAAAAGTTTTCTGCTAATAAAATTTTTTAAGAAATTCCAAAAAGCATATAAAAACCTAATCCAACAGTAATCATAGGAATTAAATCAACTAAACCCATAATAATAAAAAACTGAGTTCTTAAAAAAGAAATAGAATCTGGTTGTCTCGCTGCTCCTTCTAAAAATTTTCCTCCTAATATTCCAATCCCTACAGCTGCTCCAATAGAACCTAAACCAATTAAAATTGCAGCTGCTAAATAAATAAAACTTACATCTATATTATGATTCATATAAAAAATCTCCAAAAAAAAAA
>NZ_OZ060394.1:0-2696 GCF_964059095.1 Buchnera aphidicola (Chaetosiphella stipae setosa) | reverse complement strand
AAAAAAAAAACAAATAAAATAATAATCAAAGACAAAGGAATGACTAAAGAACTTTGATTATTTTAAGATATGATTCTTTGATATTTTTATTAAAAAAATTTATAGAAACTTTTAAAAAATCTTAATATTTTCCAGGAGAATAGAAACTTAAATTTCTAGAAAAAATATAAAAAAAAATTATAAATACTAAACCAAAAAAAAAAAAAGAAAAAATTGAATCTAAATTGATAGTACAAAACAGTCACTTACATCATGATCACATAAAATTTTTAAAGTTAATAAATTTAATTGCAGATATTTTAAGTGACGATAAATATATTCCTTTAAATTAAGTATAATAATTTGAAAAAATTATAATTATTTTCAATTTTTTTTTTAAAAAAAAAACTAAAAAAAAAGATCCTTAATAAATATTTTTAAATAAAATAAAACAAATGATTTTAAAAAATATAAATTTTTTCACTACATAAATTAAAGTAATCAAAACATTAATAATATAACTTAAATAAATAATAAATACTATTTTATTTTACTAATTTTTTTTTCAAAAAAAAAATTATTTTTTTTTAAATAAATTAACAATATTGATATAGCAGATGGAGTGATTCCTGAAATACGAGAAGCTTGACCGATAGAAGTTGGCTTATAATCTTTTAGTATAGATTTTACTTCATGAGATAAACTAGAAATAGAATCATAATTAATTTTTTTTGATAAAAAAATATTTTCATATTTCAAATTTTTTTTAATTTCTTTATGTTGACGAGAAATATATCCATCGTACTTTATTTGAATTTCTACTTGTTTTAAAGATTCAATATCATTTGAAATTTTAGAATTATATAAATTTAATTGTATTAATTTTTTAAGATGAACTCCTGGTCTTTTTAATATCTGAAAAAGAGTTGTATTATTTGTAATTGGTTCTGATAAATATTTATTTAATTTTTGTGTAATATGCAATTTAGGTTTAAAAATAACAGACTCAATATTTTTTTTCTCTTCATTAATATTATTAATTTTTTGATTGTAGCGATTCCATCTAAAATCATCTACTAAACCAATATCTCTTCCTATCTTAGTTAATCTTAAATCTGCATTATCTTCACGTAATAGTAATCTATATTCAGCTCTTGAAGTAAACATTCTATATGGCTCTGTAGTTCCTTTTGTACATAAATCATCTATTAAAACACCAATGTAAGCCTGATCTCGACGAGGATACCAAAAAGGTTTTTCTAAAGCAAAAAAAGAACTATTAATCCCAGCAATAATACCTTGAGCTGCTGCTTCTTCATATCCTGTAGTACCATTTATTTGACCTGCTAAAAAAAGACCAGAAATAAACTTAGATTCTAAAGTTAAATGTAAATCCATTGGATTAAAATAATCATATTCAACAGCATATCCTGGTTGCAAAATTCTAACATTTTTAAAACCTTGAATTGTTTTTAAAAATTTTTTTTGTATATTAAACGGCAAACTAGTAGAAATTCCATTAGGGTAAATTATATCGCTTGTCAAACTTTCATTTTCTAAAAAAATTTGATGTCTAGATCTACCTGAAAATCTTTTTATTTTATCTTCTATAGACGGACAATAACGTGGACCTAATCCAGTTATTTTTCCTGAATATACAGCACTTAAATTTAAATTTTTATGAATGATTTCATGAGTTTTATAATTTGTATATGTGATATAACAAGAAATTTGTTCCAGTGGAATATGTTCTTTATTTATAAAAGAAATATATGGTGTAGGAAAATCACCTTTTTGTTCTTCTAAATTTTTAAAATCAATACTTTTTTTATCAATTCTAGGAGGTGTTCCAGTTTTTAAACGATTAATACGAAAAGGATAATATTTTAACTTATCTGCAAGTAAATTAGAAGGTTTATCTTTAAATCTTCCACCTAAAAAAGTTTTGTCTCCAATATATATCTTTCCATTTAAAAAAGTACCTGTAGTTAAAATAACAGATCGAGAAAAAAAATAAATATCATTTTTTGCAATCACTCCAAGAATTTTATTATTTTTTATATTTAAATCTATCACTTCAGATTCTAAAATAAATAAATTTTTTTGGGAAAAAAGTATTTTTTTAACTACGTTAGAATAAATTTTTCGATCAACTTGAACTCGTGTTGAACGAACTGCTGGACCTTTTTTTGCATTTAACACTCTAAATTGTATACCAGAATGATCAGCAAAAATCCCCATAGATCCACCTAACGCATCAATTTCTTTTACTAATTGACTTTTTCCAATTCCGCCAATAGCAGGATTACAAGACAAACAACCAAAATTTTTTATACTTTGTGTAATTAAAAGAGTTTGACAACCTATTTTTGATGAAGCTAAACACGCTTCAACCCCTGCATGGCCACCGCCTACTACGATAACATCATAAGAATTTTTAATTTTATACAAAATTTTCCGTAAACCTCTTTTTTTTTGTCTAAAGTAATTTATATATAAATATATAATATTTAACCCAGCTTTTAAAGAAATAAAAAAAAAAGAATAAAAAAAAAGATTAAAAGAAAAAGAATAAAAAAATAAATTTTTATAAAAAAATTAAATAAACTTATTATTATTAATAAAAATTATGTTTATAAAAAACTAAAAATTTTATTTTTTTGTTGTTTATTTTTAATTTTTTTTTTGTTTATAAGATGTTTAAAATATGTTTATAA